>JALRFL010000010.1 GCA_023259875.1 Alphaproteobacteria bacterium | reverse complement strand
GGAAAGGCTGGCGATGCGCATCAGGCGCTTGATGTTGCCGCAGATCATATTGAAAAACGCCTGCGCCGCTATAAACGCCGGCTTCGCAACCACCGTCACGATCAGCAAGAAACCGATCAGATGGACGCGACCATGACTGTGTTGTCTCTATCTGACCCTAAGGATCAGACAGATCACACCGAAGATAGCACCGATGGGGCGACTAGCGATGATGGTGCGCCAGCGATCTTGGCGGAAATGGATTATCCGATCAATATTATGTCCCTTGAAGAAGCCATCATGCGGTTTGATATCTCAGGCCAGCCAGCGATGATGTTCCGCAACCGTTCCCATATGGGGCTGAACATGATTTACCGCCGAAATGATGGCAGTATTGGTTGGGTTGACCCCCGTGGTAACCGATAGGAAAGCATCAAAACAGGTGATCAAAACCGCCGATTGAGGAAATTGACCTGCCAATCCCCACCATTGGCGTGATCCATGCTTGCGCCTTGATAAAGGACGCTTAACCCCGTCATTGACAAAGGTGCAACCTCAAAAGCCATGGCGCGATCTGGTGTCAGGCCAAGTACCGCCCCAACCATCGCCTTAATCACCATGCCATGTGTGATCACAACATAATCCTGCCCCGTTGCGCTTAGCTCAGTCAAAACAGGGGTGATGCGCTGTGTCAGTTGATAAAAACTTTCCCCTTCAGGGGGGGTATGATCGGGGTGTAAAAAATGCCAGTTATGCTTTGGCCCTGCCGCTAAATCCTTGTCCCAAACGGTGGCGATATCTTGTCCATGCCAGCGGCCATAAGATTGTTCCACTAACCTCTTGTCGCTAGTCTGTTCTGCGCATTCTGCGCCATGGGATATCAGTTGTTCTGCTGTGGCAAGGCATCGGTGAAGAGGCGATACGAGCCAATGCCATTGCTTAGGCAATTGTGATGCCATCGCCGCGTAATCATGCGAGGCCAAGGGATCAAGCGGTGGGTCTTCTGGAGGGACACAGGCGCGGTCATAATCGGTGCTGGCATGACGAATGAGAATCAAACGGCGCACTGTCGCTATGCCTGTTTGAGGCTGAGCAGGGGTCATGCTATCGCCATGACCATAAAAATAACCGCCGACGACAGCATCTGGGTTGCCCCAAGCCCATCACCATTAATGCCGCCAAGATGCCAATGAAACGCCGCTCCCATCAAAAAAGTGATAAGGACGGCAAAGCCGGCGGCCAGAAATACCATCAAGGATGCCGACAGCAAGACCGCAAGCCCTAATCCTAACCCCATGGCAATCAGCATGGTCTTTTGATCAGGGCGGCCAACAGAATGGGCAAAACCACTCTCATCAGGGGGTGGGTATGACCATGCCTGTAATGCCATCATGGCGCGAGACAACACTGACGCCGCCAGCCATGCCCCAATAAGCGTTGTGACCCCTTGCTGTGCCAATTCAGCAAGGCAAGCAAGCTTTATCACCAGAACAAGCACCAGTGCAATGACCCCGAAAGCGCCAATGCGGCTATCACGCATGATTTGCAATCGGCTTGCCGGATCATGTCCGCCTAAACTATCCGCCATATCCGCCAGCCCATCTTCGTGCATTCCGCCAGTCAAAAGCGCCGCCACCCCTAGCATCACCGCCGCCACAGCAAGGGCAGGAACACCAGCCAACAAAAGAATCGCGCCGGGGACGGCAGAAATTCCAGCAACTAAGATACCGATGAGTGGAAAGGCCCAATAGCTCATCGCGATGTTGCGATCAGGGGGATAATCAATTTGCATTGGCACGCGCGTCAATATCATGGCCGCCATCTGGCAATCATATCGCCAGATCATCATTTGCTTGATGTAATCCGCGCTGGGTTTATCCACTGGATACTCCTGCCTCAGCGAAAGTAGCCATCCCATTATGCGTTGCCACCGCAGCTTTGACAATCGGCAAGGCTGTTGCCGCACCACTGCCTTCGCCAAGTCGCATTCCAAGATCGAGAATGGCCTCCATGCCTAGGCCGGTTAGAATATGCCGATGCCCCGGTTCTTTTGAACAGTGGCTAATCTGGCAATGGGCGAGGGCGGATGGGTTGCCATGCCAAAGCGGCAGACAGGCGGCGGTCGAGATATATCCATCGAGCAAAACAGGGATGCGTCTTAGGCGTGCCGCCAGAACCAATCCGGCAATCGCGGCGACCTCTCTGCCGCCATATTCGGATAACAATTCCACAGGATTAAGGGTTCTGCCTTTGTTTCGGTCAATGGCTTTTTGAACCACCGCGGCTTTTTGAGTGACGCCAGCCGCATCAAGCCCTGTGCCCGCGCCTGTCCAGTAAATAGCCGCACGATCAGAGGAATTGCCCATCACCGCCAAGGCCAGTGCCGCCGCTGAGGTTGTGTTGCCAATTCCCATTTCCCCCGGCATCAGAAGATCAGCATCATCAGGAATTGCGTTTGCGCCAGCCTGCATGGCAGAAAGCGTATCCGCAATGGTCATGGCTGGGCCTTCGCTGAAATCTGCTGTTGGGCGATCCAAATCCAGCGCGTGCACATCAAGTTTGGCACCAGCGGCAAGACACAGCTGATTAATAGCGGCTCCACCAGCCTCAAAATTGGCCACCATTTGCATGGTCACTTCTGGGGGAAAAGCCGATACGCCTTTTGCTGTGATGCCGTGATTGCCAGCAAAAACCACACAGCGTGGATGATGAATTTCAGGTTTCTCACGGCCTTGCCAGCCTGCTAGCCATAGGGCTAATTCCTCTAACCGACCAAGAGAGCCGGGCGGTTTGGTCAGTTGTCCCTGCCGCGCGGATGCGGCGTTAATACTGGCATCACAAGCGGTGGGCAAATCGCTAAGGATTTCTAATATATGATCTGCGCTCTTAAACAGAATGGTCATGATGTTTGGTTACCTTTTATTTGAGTAGAGAGGCCAGCAATCACAAAATAAACCTCAGTTGCGGCGGCGGCAACGTGCTGATTGATCAATCCCATCTCATCACGAAATTGCCTTGCCATTGCATTTTCAGGAATGATTCCCCCACTGACGTCATCAGACACTAGAATAACCTTATGGTCACCATGCCCGATCACTTCTAGCAATTCTGTTAGCGGCGTTTGCCAGTCTTTTTTCGCCATCATTATATTCGTTAACCAAATGCCCAGACTATCAATCAGAATAACCTTATCTTTGCTTGCTATCGCCTGAATAGCGGCGGCAAGATCAATCGGCTCCTCTATGGTATGAAAACGATCAGCGCGCAGGGCTTTGTGCCGTTCTATGCGCGCTTTCATGCCATCATCAAAGGCTTGTCCCGTGGCGAGGTAAAAGGGTTTATCGCCTGTTTGTTCAGCCTCTTGAACGGCTCTGGCCTCTGCCGCCGCAGTTTTCCCTGATCTGGCGCCACCTAGAAAAAACAGTAACCCTTTATTTTTCTGTTGTCCCATTGGGGTCTCCCGATTGGTAAGGCATCCGTTTTGATAAAGGATTTTTGGCAATATGCAAATATTCAGTTGCAATGCCATAGGATTTGGGTTGACGATAATCTTGTCAATAACACTGTTAAAGAGGTGAAAATGAACGATACCTCTCACCGATCTGGTCGCCGGTCGCGTGCTGGTCGAGGGCAAGCCACCCCAATTCGCGCTGCCATTGAACAATTAGAATGGCGCATTCCGCAATATATTGATGATCCGGTTGAACCGGTTTCCGAAGAAGATTTAACCAGAATACATGATACCTCCATGCGTGTGTTGGAGGAGATCGGTATTTTGTTTCTAAATGATGAGGCGCTGGATTATCTGGAAAAAGCGGGATGTGATGTTGATCATGTCACCAAGAATGTCAAAATGGATCGCGGGCTGGTTGAGGAAATGATAGCCCTTGCCCCTGCGGAGTTTGATATTGAGCCGCGAAATTCTGATCGGACGCTAACCGTTGGCGGCAAAAATATGCTTTTTTCGACGGTGGCGTCCGCCCCGAATGTTAGTGATCTTGATGGGGGCAGACGCGTCGGCACAAGGCCAGATTTTCAAAATTTGTTGCGGCTAAATCAATATTTTAATTGTTTGCATTTTGTGGCTGGCTATCCGGTTGAGGCGGTGGATATTCATGCGTCCATCCGGCATCTGGATTGCCTTTATGATATGCTGACCTTAACCGATAAGGTCGTTCATGCGTATTCGCTTGGCAGTGGGCGTATCGAAGATGGTATGGAAATGGTGCGCATTGCTGGCGGTCTGACCGAAACGGCGTTTGCATCAAAGCCGCGGATGTTCACCAATATCAATTCCACCTCGCCTCTCAAACATGACTGGCCTATGCTGGATGGGGCGATGCGCTGTGCCAGAAAGGGGCAGGCGGTTGTCATCACTCCCTTTACCCTCTCTGGCGCAATGGCGCCAGCCACCGTAGCAGGGGCGATTGTGCAACAGAATGCGGAGTTTTTGGCAGGCTTGGTGCTGATGCAACAAGTGCGCCCTCATACGCCTGTGGTGTTTGGGGCATTTACCAGCAATGTGGATATGAAATCGGGCTCACCTGCGTTTGGAACGCCAGAATATACTCGCGCCATGCAGATATCAGGGCAATTGGCGCGGCGTTATCAGTTGCCTTGGCGCGGCTCTGTTGCCTGTGCCGCCAATTATCCTGATGGCCAGTCGGTGTGGGAAAGCATGGCTTCGCTTCAGGCTGTGAATTCTGGGCATTGCAACATGGTCTATCACGGGGCAGGCTGGCTCGAAGGCGGTTTATGCGCCAGCTTTGAAAAGCTGATCATGGATTGTGAGATGCTTCAACAGATGATTTATCTCAATCAGCCTTTGGATATGAGTGACGATGCCCTTGCGTTTGAGGCCATAAAAGAGGTCGGCCCCGGCAGTCATTTTTTTGGTGCTGACCATACCCAACGCCGGTTCAAAGATGCGTTTTATGCGCCTTTTTTATCTGACTGGCGCAATTTTGAAACATGGGAAGAAACCGGCGGGCTTAAAACCGAAGAACGGGCTAACGCCATCATGAAAGCGATCTTAGCAGAATATCAACCACCACCGATTGATGCGGCCATTCAAGAAGAATTAGCCAGTTATGTGGAAAGGCGAAAATCAGAAGGCGGTGTTGAAACAGATTTCTAAAGGGCTTATGGGCAATTGATCTTTATCTTGAAAAGGGTATAACCATCACAATTAAGATGGATTGTATCAAGTTGGTATATATCCATTTTGCTGGGCTACTAACTGGCATGAGGGCGCTATGGCGATAAAACCCGATCATAAAAATATCGAATATCAACGCCATGATATGCCCGATTTAACCCATCTTTACGGCCTTACCCCCAAGGTTGAGGCGGCCATTATTGCGGCGATTGCTGATGGTAATCGCAACCGGTTGGTCTCTCTTGTCTCGCCGCTTCACCCGGCGGATCAGGCCGATATGGTGGAACGCCTTAATCATGCTCAGCGCAAACGGTTTATGATCATGTTGCGCCGCCACATTGATACGACGGTTTTCACCTATTTGCCCGAAGATGTTCTTGAAGATGTTGTGTCCATTTATGGGGTGAGTGAGCTGGCACAGGCGTTGCCCGAAATGGAAAGTGACGACGCCATTGATATTCTCGAAGACCTTGAGGATGAAGAACTTGCCACTATTCTTGCGGCCTTGCCGGTTGGCGAGAGATTGATTGTTGAAGAAGCGCTGTCTTACCCTGAAAATTGCGCTGGCCGATTGATGCAGCGTGAGGTTGTGGTCTGCCCATCGCATTGGACGGTGGGACAAACGGTTGATTATATGCGTTCACTTAGCGAAGATGAACTGCCTGATGATTTCTATGCCATTATTGTGATTGATCCAGCGAGACGAGTTGAAGGGCAGGTGCGTCTTGGGCGTTTGCTATCATCCGGACGGCCTGTTCGTCTGGCGGATATCATGGAAACCTCACCGCATCTGATCCCTGTGACCATGGATCAAGAAGAAGTGGCCTTGCTTTTCCATCGTTATGGTTTGGTGTCTGCCAGTGTGGTTGATCAGCAAAATAAGCTGGTTGGCGTCATCACCGTAGATGATATCGTGGATGTGATCCAAGAAGAAGCCGAAGAAGACCTGATGGCACTTGGCGGTGTTAGCGGCAGTAATCTTCGGGCTTCGATTAAAGCAACCGTCGAATCCCGATTTCTCTGGTTGTTGGTTAATCTCTTAACTGCGGTTATTGCCTCAATCGTGATCGGGCTGTTTGACCAAACGATTGAGCGCTTGGTGGCATTAGCCGTTTTGATGCCTATTGTTGCCTCAATGGGCGGCAACGCCGGCACGCAGACGGTAACGGTTGCGGTTCGCGCGCTTGCTATGCGGCAGTTAGGTGACGGCATGGTCAGCCGCTTTATCATGCGTGAAGCGATGGTGGGTTTGGTTAATGGCATCATCTTTGCTGTTGTAGCAGGGTTAGTGGCGTTATTATGGTTTCAAAGCCTTCATATCGCCCTTGTCATGGGATTTGCCATGATCGCTAATATGCTTGCGGCGGCACTAAGTGGGGCGGCTATACCTGTGTTTTTATCTCGCATCGGGGTTGATCCGGCGGTGTCGTCATCAGTCTTTATCACGACCGTTACCGATGTGATAGGGTTTTTAACTTTCCTTGGCCTTGCCGCGATTTTTCTGGTGGGGTGATCATGCCTTTGCATCTAAAAAAACTTTCTGTGGGGTCTGAAAACATCAAAACTCTGACAGAATGGCACCAACAGGTCATGGCAAGGCATGGCCGCATTATGCATGTGACGAGGTCATTTCCGCGCCGCGCCAATGAGGTGCTAGATGGGGGATCAATGTATTGGATCATTAAGGGTTGGATGTGTGCGCGTCAGCCCATTATTGATTTGGTTGAGGTGGAACGCCCTGATGGAAAACCAGCTTGCGGAATTGTCCTTGCGCCGGGGCTTATCCCCCTTTTTGAGCGGCGGATGAGACCTTTTCAAGGATGGCGATATCTCGAAGGCGATGATGTGCCCGCAGACCTACCCCTTGGAACAGATCATGACGAAATGATGCCAAGAGAGATGCAGGAAGAATTGCGTTCTCTGGGGCTTCTCTAATCCTATCTCTGTCTATGCTTTAGGCGTCTTTTGGAAATTAGTGCTTAGGACCTGTCGTTGTCTTAATTTCGGTGGCTTTCCGGCCTTCCCACTCGGCCTCAGGCAACAGGGATGCCGCTATACCTGTCCCTCGAACAGCAATGAACGGGCCTTGTGCCTCAACTGGCATGGATTCTCTGGCGAACATGCGATAGATGATAAAGCTGACCATGCCAATATGGGTGACAATTTGAACCACCAAAAATGCGTTAATGCCAAAAACATAAATAGCATAGCCAATAACGGGAGGCCCAAAGATCGCCCCAAGGCCATTAATCATAATCAATTTTGCGCTTGTTCCAACCACTTGGCGCGGTGATAAATAGTCATTCGCATGGGCAATATAAAGTGAATATTGCGGCGTACTGACCCCACCATAAATCGCAATAATTAAAAAGATCATGGTAAATCCTAATCCTAAGGTGAGATACGCCACCACAAGGCTTAGGACAGAAATGAGATGGGTAATCAGAATGACCGTTCGGCGATCAAGCAGATCGGATAACTTACCAATAGGATATTGCAATAGCATTGCCCCAATACCAATTGAGACCATGAAGAAAGAAACCTGGCTGACATTCATGCCAATCTTTGTGGCATAAACCGCCCCCATGCCAAAAATAACAGAGGCGTTAAAGCCCACAATCAGCATCCCAACGACGCTGAGAGGTGAGGTGTTATAAACGCGGCGTAAAGATGCCGGTTCAGGCGCTGAAAAATCAGGTACACTGGCCGCCGTTAACATGATCGGAATAGCGGCAAAAGAAACAATGATGGAAATGGCTAGGAATAACCCATAATCATTATCACCACTAAGGTTTAGCATAAACTGGCCAATCATCATGCCCAGCATTTGAACAATCATGTAAACAGATAACAACGCCCCACGGGTCAGGTTGGTGGCTTTATCGTTGATCCAGCTTTCGGATACGATATACATCCCCACATAGGCAAAACCTGTCAAAATCCGCATGAACATCCAGATAAACGAGTTTTCAGCAATAGGGTGAACCAAGATCGAAGCCGAAGCCAGCGCGGCCATGACGCCAAACACGCGGATATGGCCAACCTTGTTGACCATTTTCGGGACAAAAAACGAACCAGTGAAATAACCAATAAAATAACCGCCCATCACCAGACCAGTGGCAATATCACCAAAGCCTAATTGTTCTGAGCGAACACCAAGCAAGACCCCTTGAAGGCCATTGCCTATCATAAATAGCAGGATGCCAAAAAATAACGTCCATGAGGAACGAAGAGCTGAATTCATAGCCTTTTTCCCAACGCTATTCATCGCAACCGGACGCAGATGCGATTTCAAATCGCTACCTACGCTGTTTATCTCAAAAATGCAAAAGAAATTTAGCAGGAAATTAAACCCATTCGGGTCACATTTTCGTGTTTTTATCTAGGATGTTTTGCAAGATGCGTTCGGTGATTGAGGCAATGCGTTCCGCGTGATGTGCCACCAATTGATCTAATTCCGCCACCGAAGCTATGCCAAACCTCTCAACTAAGGGGATTGGCAGGGGGTTTTCTGGTTTTTGTTCATGAACGCTGATCATAGTCAGACGCATCATTTGATTTAGGTCCATCAGCACTTGAGAGGATTGCGAAAGGGTTTCCGCATCTTTGTCTGAGAGGATTTGGCGCGTGGCAAGCGAGGCAATTGCCGCCGTGGCCTGACCAAAGCGTTGCCCATTTTCTAGGGGATGCATCAGTTGCATCATCTGGGCAAAAAAATCCAGATCAATGAGACCACCAGAAATCAGCCGCAAATCATGACCTGATCGGGGCTGATGGTGTTTAGCAATGCGTTGGCGCATATCTTTGGCATCAGCGATCACACGGGATTTTGAGCGTTTGATTTTCATCACACGGGCAAGGCAGTTCTCAATCTGTTTGGCCAGATCATCATGCTGAAATCCGCTAATCATCCGCGCCCTGATCAAAGCCATATGTTCCCATGTCCACGCGTTATCCATTTGGTAACTGGCGAAACGGTCAAAGGCAATGGTAACAGGGCCTGATTTCCCGCTTGGGCGCAAGCGCATATCCACCTCATAGGCGTGGCCTTCGCTTGTTGGGGCGGTCAGAATATTGATGATCTCTTGCCCTATGCGCGTGAAATAGAGACTGCCGGGAATAGGTTTGTCACCCTCTGTCATCGCGCCTTCGGGGGTATGGTGAATAAACACCAAATCCAGATCAGAAGATGAGGTCATCTCCATCGCGCCCAACCTGCCCATGGCCATAATGATAAGCGCGCCATCTTTAAGCTGACCAAAGCGAGCTTCTATCCGGTTGCGCGCAATGGGGAGGGCGGCTGATATCGCCGCCTCTGCAATCAAGGACAGAAACTTGCCAGCCTCAGAAGGTTCAATAACACTGGTGACCATATGAACATGAACACGGAACCGCCAATGCCGCAATCGCACACGCAAAGCATCAAGGCTTGCCTCATGTGATTTTGCCGTCATCATTGCCGTGGACAATTCACTGGTCATCCGCGTCAGATCAGTGTTGATGGGATGCCAGAATTCTTCATAAAGCAGATCATCCACCAATTCGGTGTGATTAGACAGGCTATCTGCCATGCGTGGTGAGGCCACAAGAACAGTAGCAATCACTTTGGCGATATTTGGATTACCTTCAAGAAGTGAAAAAAACTGTACCCCGATAGGAAGGTTTTCAACTAAGCGCACAAAGGCATGAAACGCCTGATCCGGATTATCAGCGGTGCTGATCTGGATCAATAACTCTGGCAGAATACGGCCAAGGATATCACGGGCGCGATCACTCTGTGTGGCAGGGATCTGACCTGCCATCCAATTTCGGCAGATTGGGATGATGCTGTTGACATCAGTAAACCCTAGATCAGAAAGTGCCAGGGTCACGGCATTGCTGTCATCATCTTGGTCAAGCAAAAGGGCGAGGGTCAATTTTTGCCCATCGGCATGTTCATCAGGAATACCCCCTAGCTTTTCGGAAACGCCTTTGGTGTTGGCGCTAACTTTGGCTGAGAGATCATGAAGGGCGGCACGGAAACTGGCATTATCAGCATGACCGCAAAATCGGGCTAATTCGGTGAGTTTTTCCTCTTGGCGCGGCAATTGGTGGCTATGGGCATCGTGCATCATCTGTATCCGATGTTCGAGCCGTCGCAATGCAAAATAGCTGGTGATCAATATCTTGGCTTCGTCTTTAGGTATCCATTGTTGTTCGGCCAAGGCTTCGAGCGCGATTACCGTTGATCGGTTTCGCAGCCTTTCTTCGCGGCCACCAGCGATCAATTGTTGAACATGAACGGCAAACTCAATCGAGCGAATTCCGCCTTGCCCTTTTTTGACATTAAAGCCTAACAGATCATCTGGCTTTGGTTCACGCTGTAACATCATCCGCATATCATCAATGACGGTATAATCCAGATAACGGCGCCAGATAAACGGCTCAATTTCAGACAAAAATTCGCGCGCTAATTGAGCATCACCTGCGATATGCCGCGCCCGAATAAAGGCAACCCTTTCCCAAGTCCTAGCTAGAGATTCATAATAGCTGATGGCGTTGTCGGTGCGGATAGCGACAGGGGTGACGCTAGGGTTTGGGCGCAGGCGTAAATCCACGCGCCAGCCAATGCCATCAGCGGTAGGCTTAGTCATGATATTGGTAAATTGTCTGGTCAGATCAACAAAGACGCGTCCACTGTCTTGATCATTAGGGGGGCAGTCATAAAGAATGATCAAATCAATGTCAGATGAAAAATTAAGCTCACCCGATCCGAGTTTTCCCATCGCCAACACGCACCAACGCGCCTGATCATTCAGGCGTTTGGATGTTCTGGCCTGTTGTTCTAGCCAGGCAATTAAGGCGGAACTGGCATCATCCGCCGCTTCGCTTAGCCAGCACATTTGTTCTGATACAGGGGCAAGATCAAGCAGGTCTGATAGGGTTACTGCGGTATTGATCTGTTGCCGAAACAACCGAATGGCGATCATGGCCTGATCATGGTTTGTGGTCTTGTTCAGGCGGTCTTGGAACGCCTCTTTTGCTTGGGTCATAGCTGTGTGGATGGTTTCCACATCCCCATTAGCAAGATTGGCAAGAAGAGCGATATTTTTGCGATAGAGCTGATCCAAATAAGGGGCAAGCGTCATGGCCGAGGCCAGAATTGCCGCCGTCTTTTCATCCGTCACGGTGGATTGTAACAGCTCAAGACATTCCTGTTGATGGCGGTTCGATCTCGCGCGGTGCGGGCGGGAGCATGAAGGCGGGCTGCTCCATCGGGCGCATCGGCGGGGAAGGCGCAGGTTGCAGCTCTTCGACAGGCGGCGCTTCCGGTTCGAGCCCGGCAAACCGATCAGCCATCCACGACACGGCCTCCGGCCCGGCGGTGATCGCCGCCGCCTGGTGGCTGATCTCCCCCATCCACAGCATCGAGACAGTCGATCCCGCCGCACACCACTTCTCCAGC
>JALRFL010000003.1 GCA_023259875.1 Alphaproteobacteria bacterium | reverse complement strand
TGGCTCTGAAAACCGGTTTTTTGCTGATGCGAATTGTTCAACCATCATCGCGCCTTATCATGACAGCAATCATAAAATTATCGGTGCGGTGGGTGTGATTGGCCCGACACGACTGGATTATGCGCGTATCATTCCTATGGTGAATCATACCTCTGCTGCAATCAGCAAAATGCTAGCGGCGCGGTTTTAGGGGTATTTTTGCGAGTTTTGGCATTTTTTTACTTAAATTGATGCAAAATTGCTGTTCTTGATCTTGGAAATGGCAAATCGCTTCTTACATAACTCCAGAACTTAAAAATACCTGAAGGATATCATGATGATCGATACGCCTATTGATGAACCAGAAGACGGTTCAGATAAAAAACAGGAAACCCCCACACAGCAGGATAACGACACCGCTTCTGCTGATGCTTCTGCGGATAATTCCGCTGGGGATCAAAATCCTTATGCGGATATCGCCGCCGATGAGGAAAATAGCGACGATGGTGGTGAGATAAACCTTGATGATATTCTTGACCCCCTTTCCGCGCTTCAGTCTGAACGCGATGATCTAAAAGATCAGTTGCTGCGTGCTGTGGCTGAAATGGAAAACACGCGCCGCCGGTCTGAACGCGATGTTGCCCAATCCCGAAAATATGGGCACACGGGTTTTGCCAGAGACCTTTTATCGGTGGTGGAAAATCTGTCTCGCGCGGTTGAAGTGCTTCCTGAAGAGCGAGATCACCTTGATGACACCATGAAAAATCTGGTGATTGGGGTGGAAATGATCTCACGCGAGCTGGCTAATGTGCTGGAACGCCATGGCATCACGCGAATTATGCCGCTTGGTGAGAAATTTGATCCAAGCCGCCATCAGGCCATGTTTGAAGTCCCAACTGATGAAGCAGAACCGGGCCATATCGTTCAGGTGGCTCAATCAGGCTGGATGTTGCATGACCGACTTTTGACGCCTGCCATGGTGGGGGTAGCAAAGGCCCCTGCTGATCCTGCGGCAGAGACAGATGATGCCAGCAAATCATAAGACAAAAGGCGCAAAACCAAATTTTAACAACACTTAAGCCGTCATCTTGCAATCAAGGTTTCATTACCTATATGAGGCTTAGCATTATAACAACCGTAAGCGAAAGCTTACAAAAGTCATCCTCCCGATAAGGAAAGTGATCGGGGTTGAAGAACGAAAGAGGCTAATCATGGGAAAAGTAATTGGCATTGACCTTGGCACCACCAATTCATGTGTTGCTGTTATGGATGGAGCATCCGCAAAAATTATCGAAAACGCCGAAGGGGCAAGAACAACCCCGTCTATGGTTGCTTTCGTTGATGATGGTGAGCGGCTGGTTGGACAATCAGCAAAGCGCCAAGCGGTTACCAATTCGGAAAACACCCTTTATGCGATCAAGCGGCTGATTGGGCGTCGGCATGACGACGCGGCGGCGAAAAAATTTGCAAAACTGATGCCATACAAAACCGTTAAGGCGGATAATGGCGACAGTTGGGTTGAGGTAAATGGTGAGACCTATTCCCCTAGCCAGATTTCGAGTTTTATTCTTCGTAAACTCAAAGAAGATGCAGAATCTTATCTAGGCGAAACAGTGACCGAGGCGGTGATCACCGTTCCGGCGTATTTTAATGATGCCCAACGTCAGGCAACCAAAGATGCTGGCAAAATTGCCGGACTTGATGTGTTGCGGATTATTAACGAGCCGACAGCAGCGGCCCTTGCCTATGGCCTTGATAAAAAAGAATCTGGCATCATCGTGGTCTATGACCTTGGTGGCGGCACATTTGATGTGTCTGTGCTTGAGGTTGGTGATGGCGTGTTTGAAGTGAAATCCACCAATGGCGATACCTTCCTTGGCGGTGAAGATTTTGACCAACGGATTATTGATTTTCTGGCTGAAGAATTTCAAAAGGAAAACGGCATTGATTTGCGGTCAGATAAACTGGCGCTTCAGCGGTTGAAAGAAGCGGGGGAAAAGGCAAAAATTGAACTTTCCAGCAGCACCCAGACCGAAGTGAACCTGCCCTTTATTACAGCAGACCAGTCCGGGCCGAAGCACCTTAACGTCAAACTGACCCGTGCAAAGCTTGAATCCCTCGTTGATGATCTGATCCAGCGCAGTATTGAGCCCTGCAAGGCAGCGCTCAAAGATGCTGGCGTCAAAGCAGAAGATATTGATGAGGTTATTCTTGTCGGCGGCATGACAAGGATGCCCAAGATCATCCAGGCTGTTGAAAGTTTCTTTAAGACCGAACCACATCGCGGGGTAAACCCGGATGAAGTGGTGGCAAGTGGTGCGGCAATTCAGGGTGGTGTTCTCAAAGGTGATGTGAAGGATGTGCTCCTTCTTGACGTTACACCTCTGTCGCTTGGTATTGAAACCCTTG
>JALRFL010000232.1 GCA_023259875.1 Alphaproteobacteria bacterium | reverse complement strand
GCGTTAATTGCGCGTGCTAATGCCATGCTGGCAGAAAGCGAAGACCCTTTATCGCTTATGATCACCTCCCCTAATGATCCAGCGGATCAACCTTTGGTATCTTTTGCCAGAGCGGTTTTAGCACGGGTTTTTGCCTATGCCGCTGATCTGATACCGTCAGTGACAACAACACCGCAAGATATTGATGATGCCATGAAACTTGGGTTTAACTGGCAACGCGGCCCGTTTGAGATGATGGACGCTATCGGTCATGATCAAGTTAGGGCCATGATTGCCGAAACAGGCATCACCGTGCCGCCGGTTCTTGCCTCTTCGCATATATCCTCATTTTATCATCCACAAGATGGCGCCTTATATGTCGCTGACTTTCATCAGCCAAACACAGCGCCAGAAATGCAGCCCGTTAATCTGCCGCCTCGGACAATCCGCTTTCATATGATGCGGCAATGCCTCACGCCGATTTTGCGCAATCGCGCGGCTAGCCTTTATCAGATTGGGGATGATTTGCGGTTAGTGGAGTTTCATTCCAAGGCTAACGCCCTAACAGATGAATCCATGGAGGTTGTTGCCGCTGCCGCTAAGGATCATGGCAAAGGTATTATTGTTCATAATGACGCTCAGCATTTTTCGGCAGGGGTTGACCTTACCTCTGTTCTTGCTTTGATCCGTCAGCAAGACTGGTCAGGAATTGACGCCTTTTTGAAACGGTTTCAGGATGCGGTTTCTGCGATGCGCGATGCGCCAGTGCCTGTGATTGCCGCCCCTTCTGGCCTTGCCATTGGGGGTGGGTATGAGGTGATTGTCCATGCCGATCGGGTGATTGCCCATGGCAATTCGGTCTTTGGGCTTGTCGAAGCGGCTGTTGGCGTTGTGCCGGGTGGAGGCGGCGTCAAGGAAACCCTGCGCCGCTGGCTTGATGCAACCCAAGACCCAGAGGAAGCCGCATGGAAAACTTGGATGCAAATTGGTTATGCCAGAACAGGCACAAGCCCTGAGGAAAGCGCTCGTATTCAGTATTTCTTACCTCAGCGTGATCAGATGGAAATGAACCGTGATAAGCTGATGTCCAGCGCGATTGAGGCTATCGCCGCGATGAATCAAAAGGGCTATACCGCCCCCACCGCGCCCGTCCTTACCCTGCCCGGATCAGGAATATTAACGCGGATGTCAGACTTTATGGATAAAGGGATCAGCGATGGTCTGTTTTATCCTCATGACAAAACCGTTGCTATGGCAGTTGCCAGCATTGTTGTCAGCGACACTCCTGATGGGGAAACGGTCTCTGAGGATGACATGTTCGCACGCGAACGCCGCGCTTTCCTGAGACTTGCCAAAACACCGGAAACATTGGAACGTATAACAATGCTAATGGAACATGGCCAATCAATTAGGAATTAACAAGGGGATATGAGTGATGACAAGTCCTTATGATGATTTTGCAACTGGTGCGGCTAATTTCGTTCCCTTATCCCCGTTATCCTTTCTGCCGCGAACGGCCTCAATTTATCCGGATGATGAAGCGATTATTCACGGCAAACGGCGTTATAGCTGGAGTCAAGTGTTTGCCCGTTGCCGCCGCCTTTCCACAGGATTAAAGCAGATTGGTATTGGCTATGGGGATACGGTTTCGATACTTGCACCAAATATTCCTGAAATGGTCGAAGCGCATTTTGGCGTGCCTGCTAGTGGGGCTGTGCTTAATGCTATCAATACCCGACTAGACCCGGAAACTATTGCCTATATCCTTAGCCATGGGGAATGCAAGGTTTTGATCGTGGATTTAGAATTTGCCCCCACGGCTAGCGCCGCGATCGCACTAATGACGCCGGATGAGGCTAAGAAGATTACCATTATTGATATTATTGACAGCGAATATGATGGCAAAAATACCTCAATTGGCACGATGGATTACGAAGGGCTTCTGGCCAAAGGCAATGAAGATGACCCTTGGCAATTACCTGATAACGAATGGAATGCCCTGACCTTGAATTATACCTCGGGGACGACCAATCGGCCTAAAGGGGTGGTGTATCATCACCGCGGCTCATATCTGATGTCGATGGGAACGGTTAGTGATTGGATGCACGCTCAAAAGCCGCGCTATCTTGCGCTTGTGCCGTTGTTTCATTGCAACGGATGGGGACATAGCTGGACAGTAACCTTGATGGGCGGCGTGATTGTTTGCACGCGTGCCATCACCGCCAAAGCCATTTTTGATGCGATTGCGGATCATGGCATCACTCATCTGGGCGGCGCACCGATTGTCCTGTCAATGATCATTAACGCAGAAGACAGCCACCGCAGAGAGATCGCGCGTGGGATAAAAGTCATGACCGCAGGCGCTCCGCCGCCGCCATCTGTGATCCGTGAAATGGAAAGCCTTGGTTTTGATGTTCTTCATGTTTATGGGCTTACTGAAACTTATGGTCATGTCACCCTGAATGTCTGGCACGACAAATGGGATCATGATGAAACGGTCAATCGTGATCTGATGCTGGCTCGTCAAGGTGTCGCCATGGCTATGCTAGAAGAACAAGATGTCGTGGATAGCCAGACAATGATACCTGTTCCTGCTGATGGTGAGACGATTGGTGAGATTGTGTTCCGCGGCAATACCGTCATGAAAGGTTATTTTAAAAACCCTGAAGCCACTAGCGAAGCCTTTGCTGGCGGATATTTTCATTCGGGGGATCTGGCGGTAAAACACCCTGACGGCTATGTTCAAATCAAAGACAGGCTAAAGGATATTATCATTTCTGGCGGTGAGAACATTTCCTCGGTAGAGGTGGAGGCAACTTTACATAAACACGCTTCTGTTGCGCTTGCGGCGGTAGTTGCGATGCCAGATGAAAAATGGGGTGAAGTGCCTTGTGCGTTTATTGAACTCAAAGACGGGGCTTCGGCCACCGAAGAAGAATTGATCAATTTTTGCCGCGAACATATGGCCTCGTTTAAGCGGCCAAAGAAAGTCGTCTTTACCGATATTCCCAAAACCGCAACAGGCAAGATGCAAAAGTTTGAATTGCGCCGCATGATTAACGATGGAGAAATCCGCTGATCATAAAGATGGTGGCGGCAAGATAGCCAACCCCAGAACATAACTATCCGGCAGGTTAAGGCCATGGGGCAAATCAGACGCCGCCTTTTCAACGGTGGGTAAAGCTCTGTCCCATTCTCCTTGGGCGATCACCGTTTCTGCCCTAAGAGTTCCATGATCAGAGGCGCTGATCCGGATGGTGTCTGAAGCAATAAACACTCGATATCCATCAGGCAGAGGCTGTTGGTGTTGGCCTTCGCCGCGTTCAATACGAATACGGGGCGTCACTAGCAAAAGCGATAACCGCGCCGGATCATCATCCAGCCGTTGCCCGGGCGCGGCCCATAACAACGCTCTCATTTTGATATGGGTTTTAAGACTAATATGGGTTTTGCCATCCGTGCTGATGGCGCTGGTATCGCCTTTTTTCTGATCAGCCTGAAGCCAGCACCCTTCAACCCCGATCCGCCAACAGCCGCCATGATCCAGCCTTGCCATAGCCAGACGAAGAATCTGATCTTGATTAAGAGGCAGGCGCATCACTTGTTGGCCATGGTCGGCTAACGCGCGGGGCAAATCTTTCCACACGGAAACACGCATCCGGGGTTCAGCCTCACGCCATGCCTGAATATCATGTTGCTGGCGTTGACAGCCGCTACATTTTTGTTGGGGTTCATGATCGCAAATGCCGACACATGGGCTATGATCCGCGGCATCATATTGTAACTCTTGATAAAAAAGATCGCGATAATCATTCTGGTTATCGGTCATGACACCCCCTTAGGAATGAGGCCAAGCTTTTGTTCTTCTTCTAGAACGGCGGCAAGTCCAGTATGGTAATCGGGGTAAAGCAAATCGAGATTCAGCTCAGTTTTCAATCGGCGCGAGTCCACGCATCGCGCAGTGGCATAAAAACTGCGCGCCATTTCAGACATATCCGCGTCAGCAAAATCAACCGCAAGGGGCGCATCTACCCCTAACATTGCGGCGGCGGTGCGAACAACCTCGCCGGCCTCGGCGGCGTGACCATCCGCGCAATTCAAAATCCGCCGTGGTGATGGGGTTTCCATGGCAGTCATAATGATGCGCGCCAAATCCGTCACATGAATCCGGTTAAAAAGATGGCCGGGTTTGCGGATAATGCGTGCGGTTCCCGATAGCAACGCTTGAAATGCTGATCGTCCAGCCCCATAAATACCAGCGGCGCGAAACACCTCGGCTTGCATCATGTCTTGCCAATCTTGTTCGGCTTGGCGGCGCAATTGCCCACGCCGGGAAATGGGCTTTGCCTCACTGTCCTCAGTCACCCAGCCGCCATCTGCCTCCGTATAGACACTGGTCGCAGAAACATATCCTGCCCATGCCCCTGTGGCGGCAAGGGCCTTTCCATGCGCCGCCAAAACGGGATCAGAGCCCCCAATAACTGCGATGGTCGAAACCACATGGGTAATCCCATCAAAAGCCCGATCAGGATCATCAATAGGCTCACCTGCGGCAAATCGGAACACTTCAACGCTTTTCGGGAGCTCTTGTCCAACAGGCATAGGGTGTTGGGGATCACGCCGTGTTCCGCGCACACGCCACCCCCGATTGATCAGCATTTGCGCCAATCGTGAGCCCGTAAAACCTAAACCAAAAATAAATACCGTCGGTGGTGAAGTCATGGTCATGACATTAACTTTTTCCACCTTATTGGCAAGGTCAAATTGCGTCAAAACGCCATCATCGCAACATGGTGTTCACAGAGACTAAGCATTGCACTGATCAGATAGGGGGTCTATGTAGAGAACACCATAACAACAAAAAGATGAACAGGAGAAACCCGTGCGACTGCGATTAGCGCTCATCGCCGCAATAATAGTGACGGCTGGCATAGCGGCGACAAGCCTTTTTCTATTAACTGATAGGCTGGCACGCGATCATCTCGAGCCTTTATTTCCAGATTTAGCGGAGGCTCCGTTTTCTTTGACCTCATCCACGGGTGAAATGATCACCAATCATGATCTGATTGGTAAGGCGCAGGTGATGTTTTTTGGCTTCACGCATTGTCCAGAAATCTGCCCAACGACGCTTTATCGGCTTTCCAGCACAATGGAATCTCTGGGCGTTAGTGATCAGGTTGGCATTGTTTTTGTCACCGTTGATCCGTCGCGTGATCAGGTTGAGGCGCTATCCGACTATATCAGCAATTTTAGCGATAATGTGATTGCCTTAACCGGGCCCGATGCCGATATTCAAAGGCTGGCAGATCATTATCAGGTGGTGATCCAGCGTGTGGACCTTGCGGATGGGGATTATACCGTTGATCATACCGCGTCAGTTTTTATGTTTGATCAAGACGGGGCGTTTTCTGGCGTTATCGCTTGGGGCGAAGCAGATCAAATGATAGAAGGTAAGATCTTGCGCTTAGTAAAAGCCAGATCAGAGGGATAGATAAAAAGGGGTTTGGGTGGTCAGCATAGCAGAACAGATTATTGTCATTGGTGACGGCGTTGCCGGGCTTGCTATGACGCTGGCCTTGGCACAGCATGGCCATGAGGTGACCTTAATTACTGAAGGCCGGAATTTGCCAGATCGGCATATGGGGGGGATGCAACTTGCCCCTAATAGCTGGGCGGCTTTACGCCAACTGTCTTGCGAAGATGCGATCAAAGCTCATGCAAAACCCCTTGAGCTGATGCGGCTAATGGCATTGGCCACTGGCCATACGCTGATCCATTTGCCATTAGACGCGGCGCATCACCGTCAGCCTTATGCCTCGGTAACCAGGCGCGGGCTTTTGGTCGCCTTGATGGAAAAGGTGAAGTCGCTCGTCACTGTTAATGTGATTGAGGCAAAGGTTGTAACGGTGGCCTCTGATATGGCGCATAAAAAGGCGTGTCTTTCGCTTGATGATGGCAAGACCATAGAGGCGGATTGGGTGTTTGGGGCGGATGGGGTCACCGGCATTTGCCGGCGCTATATTCAAGGCGATCAAGACCTAAGACCAACGCGGTCAAGTCGGCAAGCGCATCGGTTTGCTATCCCCCTTTCCAAGATGCCGGAGGTCATGGCCTCTGCCTCAACCAGTGTTTGGCTAGGGCGCGAGGGCCATATCGTCCATTATCCGTTAAGTGATGATTATCTCAATATGGTGGTGATGACCTCCTCTCACGAAGGCGGCAAAAAGCAGGCAGAACAGTTGTTGGGTCAGCACCCTTGGCTAGGGGATGGCGGTGTGCCGCTTGATGATGCGCTGGTGACGCCGCTAACAGAATGGCCGCGTTGCGATAGTTGGTTGCGCGGCAGGGTGGTGGTAACTGGGGACAGCGCTCATCAGATGCCGCCGCATTTAGCCCAAGGGGCAGGTCAGGCTCTTGTGGATGCCGCTAGCCTTAGCCAGATGATAGCATCAGGCAAGAACGGTGTTTCCCTTCAGGATATTTTGCCTGTGTGGGTAGGTCAGCGGATGCGACAAGTGCGGTCAGTGTTGGATGCCGCTAGCGCGGCAGGGCGTGTGTTTTCACCGCCGCCAGCTTTGGCAATGATGCGTGACGCGGCGGTGGGTCTTGGCGGTATGGCGGTATTGCCGCGCATTCTGGATCGGATTTGGGCGGCCTAAAAGACAGGGGTAAGCCGTCATCATACCGTCAAAAAAAACCCCACAAAGGCTAGGCCATTTGTGGGGTTTTGCTTTAGAGGATATGCCCTATTCGCGGTTACCGATCAGTTGGATCAGGAACAAGAACATATTGATGAAGTCCAGATACAAGCGCAGCGCGCCATGAATGGATTTCTTTTGCGCTGTGCTATGGCTGTCAGAAGCCATGTACATAAGCTTAATCGCTTGGGTATCGTAAGCGGTCAGGCCAGCAAAAATCAGCACACCACCAACACAGATCAACAGATCAAATCCCATCGAACCCACAAAAAGGTTAACGATCATGGACAGCAATAGGCCAACCACACCGATCATCAGGAATGCCCCAAGAGGCCCTAAATCCCGTTTTGTGGTATATCCGTAAAGGCTGAGCGAGGCAAAGGCCGCGGCGGTAATAAAGAAGGCTCGTGCCACACTTTCACCAGTATAAACGATCAGCACCGAAGACAGGGAAACCCCCATCAGAGCCGAAAACGCATAAAACACACCCTGTGCCTTTGCTACGCTCATGGCGTGGATACGCGCAGAAAGCCAAAACACCATTGCCAGAGGCGCTAACATTACCACCCATTGTAGAGGGGAAGTGTAAAGCGCAATGCCAAAAGAGGTAAATGGAGTGTCTCCACCACCTGTTAGCATTTTGGTTCCATATGCGGCAAGGCCAGTCACAGCCAATGCCGTGGTCATATAGTTATAGACCCCCAGCATATAGCTGCGCAGACCTTGATCTATCGCCGCCTGATCGGCCAGCGTGGTATTCAAATAGCGATGGTCGTTCATGTTATCCTCCGGTTAAACCGAACAAAATCTCCAGTTATGGTTAAGATAACTATTCCTTGTGGCGATTTCAAGACAAACCGTTTAATTGTCTGATACCGACATAGCGGTTTCATCCTTTAGGGTATCTTTTGCCTCATTTTGGGCAGATATCTGGCTTTTCCGCAGGCGTTCGGATGCGGTTTTAAGCTGACCACAGGCGGCGAGAATATCCTCACCCCTGGGGGTGCGAACTGGGCTGGCATAGCCAGCCTTCATGACAATAGAGGCAAAATGAGCAATCCGGTCATCCGTTGATCTTTTATAATCGCTCCCTGGCCATGGGTTAAACGGGATCAGATTGATCTTAGACGGAATGCCACGGATCAGTTTGAGCAAGGCATGGGCATCTTCGTCTGTGTCATTCACACCATCCAGCATCACATATTCCCATGTTATGCGCCGCGCATTGGACAGCCCCGGATAATCCCGACACGCCTTAATCAAATCTTTAAGGGGGTATTTTCGATTGATCGGCACAAGAACATCACGCAAAGCATCATTCGTCGCATGAAGGGATATTGCCAGATTAACCCCAAGTTCCGCTCCGGTGCGAGCAATCTCTGGCACAATGCCCGAAGTCGAGAGCGTGATGCGCCGCTTTGATAGGCCAATGCCCTCACCGCTCATGATAATGTTCAAAGCTTTGGAGACATGATCATAATTAAACAATGGCTCGCCCATGCCCATCATCACAATATTTGTCAATCGCCTTCCATCATGGGTAGCTGGCCATTCCCCCAATTCATCCATGGCAATTAAGACTTGTCCGGTAATCTCAGACACTGTGAGGTTTCGCACCAGACGCTGAGTGCCCGTATGACAAAAGGTGCAGGTTAGGGTGCATCCCACTTGAGAAGAAACACATAGCGTGCCGCGATCATCATCGGGAATATAAACGGTTTCGGCTTCGTTTCCATCGGCAAATCGCAACAGCCATTTGATGGTGCCATCTTGAGATTTCTGACGGCTGGTAATCGTTGGGCGCGTGACCATCATCAGTTGTGATAACTGTTCACGCACAGGTTTCCCCAAATCGGTCATATCATCAAATCGGGTGATGCCATGCCGCCAAACCCAACGCCAAATCTGTTTGGCACGAAACGATGGCAGACCTAGGTCGGTAATCGCCTTGGTCAGATCATCACTATCAAGACCAGTCAGGTCAATCAAAGAAGATGAGAAAGTATCCGCTTTCGTGGTCAGAGAGATTTCACTCACTTTGGGCACAGCTTATTAATCGCATTATAAGCGGCGGTAAAACCAGAAAGGGAATAAATATCAACCGTCTTATTGCCGCGACTGGATATCCCTGTCACCGTCAATGTCTTTCCGCGTTTCATGGCCGTGACAATGCGGCTGACATCGTTCTCATATGCCCAAGCATAGCTTCCATCGATATAAAGTTTGAAGGTTTTGCCATCAACATTAAACAACACCTCGGACTGTTCACGAAACCGATATCCAGCAAAGGTGCTAAGCTCATTTCGGGATGCTCCACGATGCGTCAGATACACACGGGTTTGGTCACGGTTGTTGCGATCATAATCCCCTTTAAGGGTTTTCGGGATGCTGGTGATAAAGCATTGTTTGCTTGACCCCTTGCCGTGAACATGGGCTTCCCAATCCTTATGAATGCTGGCAGGTTCGCTTGTTGTGGCCGCCGCAACAGATGCGGACAGCACCAGACCCATCATCAAGATCATGGTCAGACTTGCAAAAGCTGTCTTGCGTAGGGCTTGCCAGAAATCATGGGCTAAAGAGATCATTATACCGACCTTTGCGTTAATTTTCATGCGTTTCAAGTGTTGCTAAAATCTCAAAATTAGAAAAAAAGGGCAACCCCTTCTGTGTTGTTTTTTTAGGGGCAATTCTGTTCACGGTCAATGCTTCCCTCTCGTCTTTGATCGCGTCAGCCACGGAATTCAAAGCCTTTATGAAGAAGTGCCGCGTTTTTTATGCTTTCGCACCCATAAAGGGTCACCGAATGGCGGCACCTCATCTTGTTCAGTTGGTCCACCCGGCATCAATGGTCTTGGTGCAAAGCGTTCCATGGTTTGTAATCGGTCATATAACACAAGTGCCCCTGCTACGGCCAGATTCAGCGAAAATCGCGTGGGAATCTGTATCACATGATCGCATCGGGATAGCATCGCATTGCTTAGACCCATGCGTTCTGACCCTAGGACATAGGCTGCCATACGCGGATGGCGAAAGCTTGGCAAAAGATGGGCATTTTCTGTCAATTCAATACCAACAAGCTGACAGCCATGGGGCAGACGCAAATCTTCGGCGGAATCAAATTGATAAAAGGGCAATTGTTCTACCGCTTTGGATGTATCGCTCTGAACAACTTCGGTGCGGCTGAATTTGCTGCCGACCATAAAGGCGAATGATGCATTAAACGCATGGGCGGTGCGGATCACCGCGCCCGCGTTGCGCATTTTGCTGACCCCTTCAACCCCAAGGGCGGCATAACCACGCATTATGATGCCCCTGTTTCGGCAGCTATGGTATTCATGGCATGGGCCATTTTCAAATCCAGTTCCGTCAATCCGCCAGCGTCATGCGTGGTCAAGGTTACCGTAACCCGATGATAAACATTCGCCCATTCGGGATGATGATTGATCTGTTCGGCCAGCATAGCCGCGCGTGTCATAAAGCCAAAAGCCTGATTAAAATTGCGAAAAGTAAATTGGCGCGTGATGGCGGTATGGTCAGTGCTG
>JALRFL010000214.1 GCA_023259875.1 Alphaproteobacteria bacterium | reverse complement strand
ATGCCTATTCACAGAAAGCCCCCAACCTATGTTGAACAATCTGGCTCAAATGAATTACTTGAAACTGGAATTAAGGTCATAGATCTAATTTGCCCTTTTGCTAAGGGTGGAAAAATAGGACTATTTGGCGGCGCCGGGGTTGGTAAAACCGTGAACATGATGGAGTTGATTAATAATATTTATATATGTATATAAAGGTGATTGTTGTTGTTGCCCACCAGGAAAACAGGATTCCCAAGGAGTTTTATGACTATCCCCAGAATTATCCCAAGTGCTAATTTGGATGATCTTGTTGAAATTAATACATAATATGACTTATCCCCAATGTTCATGGACGCTATTATAAATTATCCCAAAATAGCAAAACTTTGTGGAAAACTTATGGCATAGCAAGGATGGTAAAATCTGGCATACAAATAGCCCTAGGTTATCCCTATTTTTTCCACAGCCTGTTCGCATTAGGCGTTGCGTTAAAAATCTCGTCTGTTTTAATAACCTATATAAGGATACAAAAACCTATGCGAAGCCGAAAGAGTCTATGAACGCAAAACAGCAAATCCATATTCATCTTGTGTCTGATTCCACTGGTGAGACGACTCATCAACTGGCTCGCGCGGCTCTTGGGCAGTTTTCGGGCTCTCTTCCGATTGAACATGTTTGGACGCTTGTTCGCACCAAAGAACATCTGACCAATATTGATGAAATGATCACAGAAGTTGGAGGTATTGTGTTTTCAAGCATTTCTAATCCTGAGATCAGGGGTGAGTTGGAACGCATATGCCAGAGGCAAAATGTGCCGCATTTAGGAATACTTGATCACGCCGTTCATATCCTTTCTCAAAAATTAGGCAAACCAGCAAGTGGTGCGGTAGGGGGACAGCACCGCATGGATGAAGCTTATTTTCATCGCATGGAAGCCCTAGAGTTTGCGGTTCATCATGATGATGGACAAGGCATGAACGCGTTAAAAGATGCCGATATGCTACTGGTTGGGGTGTCACGCAGCTCAAAAACGCCGACTTCTATCTATTTGGCCAATCGGGGGTATAAAGTGGCTAATTATCCGCTTGTACCCGGTATTACCCCTCCGCTTGAGCTTATGACAAAACATAACATCATGATCATTGGCTTGATTAAAGAAGCAAGGCGTCTATCCCAAATTCGTCAAAACCGCCTAGAGAGCATGAAAGATAACAGCAACGAAGATTATGCTGATATCCGTAAGATTAATGAGGAATTAAACCAAGCCAGACGCCTTTATCAAGAACAAGGCTGGCCTATTATTGATGTTAGCCGCAAATCTATCGAAGAAACCGCCGCAGAAATTATCAAAATCTATCAATCATGGCGTGAGAAAAATGGCCATGCCTAAACCGCCCCTTTTGTCCCTCCCTGACCGGCGGCTTATCCTTGCCAGTGAAAGCAAAGCACGGCGGCAAATGTTTGATGGGGTTGGTATTGCCTATGAGGCTATGGCTCCGCGCCTAGATGAAGAGGCCTTACGGCTAGCCGCGGATCACGAAGGTCTCTCCCCGGCGGACACGGCCACCATGCTAGCAGAGGCAAAGGCGATAAAAATATCCGTCAGTCATCCTGATGCGGTGATTATTGCCTCAGATCAGCTTTTGGTCTGTGATGGGGTGGTTTATGGTAAGCCTGCCACCCGTGAGGAAGCCCGTGAACGGCTAGATTTGTTATCTGATAAAACCCATGAGCTGGTCACCGCAGGCATCATGATTGCTAATGGTGGCCAGCGGCTATGGCATATAGTGAAAACCCCGCGCATTACCTTTCGGCGGCTTGACGCCAGAGGGATTGATGCCTATCTCGATGCCATGGCAGATGACGCATATCACACCCCTGGGGTCTATATGATAGAAGGTCTAGGCGCGCATCTGATCCGTCAGATGGAAGGCTGTTATTATACCATCATGGGCTTTCCTCTGCTTGAATGCCTCGGCCACTTGCACCAGATGGGTTTAGATTATCAACAGGCGACATCATGATTAGGCTCGGGTTAACAGGGTCAATTGCTATGGGCAAAACCACCGCCGCAGAATTGTTGCGGCAACAGGGTGTTCCCGTCCATGATTCTGATGCGGTTGTGCATCGGCTGTTAGCTTCGGGGGGTGAAGCGGTTGAACCGGTGCTGGCTCTGTTTCCGGATGCTGATGATGGTCAAGGCGGTGTTAACCGCAAGATTGTTGGCGCACAAGTGTTTCATGACGAAGACAAACGCCGCCAGCTTGAGGCGATCATTCATCCCCTTGTTCGGCATGATAGAGAAAGCTGGGCGGATCTGATGGATGATGAAGACCACCCCATGATTGTTTATGATATTCCCCTTTTGTTTGAAACAGGGGCGCAAAATTACTGTGATTATGTGGTGGTGATATCCGCCCCTGAATGGCTTCAAAAAACCCGTGCCCTGGGAAGGCCGGGGATGACAACCGATCGCCTTGATGACATTCTTGCCGCCCAGATATCTGATGCGGAAAAATGCCACCTTGCTGATTATGTGATCCCTAGCGGATTTGGCCTTAGCGTCAGCAAATGGTATATCGCACGCATGGTGAAGGATATCTTGCTAAGAGGAAAGACCGATGCGTGAAATTGTGCTTGAT
>JALRFL010000099.1 GCA_023259875.1 Alphaproteobacteria bacterium | reverse complement strand
AGGCACAATTTCTGCGGTGCATTTTTCCACCATAGGCGGTGTCGTTGATGCCGGGGCAATTCTGGCAGAAATTGTCCCCTATGATGAGGAAGTTACCGTAGAGGCACGCATTTTGACGCAGGATGTCGCTGATATCTTTGTTGGGCAAAAGGTGCGTGTGTCGTTATCGGCATATGATGTGGCGCGCTATGGAACGGTTGAGGGTTTTGTTGAAAAAATTGCTAGCAACAGCACCCAGCCGGAAAATCAGCTGCCATATTATCAGACCATGATTAAAATTCCTGATCCCATCTTTCAGCAATCAGGGCTTCGCCCCGATGTTGTTCCGGGGATGCCTGTGGTCGTGGATGTCTTAGGCGGCAAGCGCACTGTTCTGGGTTATATTTTGTCACCGATCCAACGCGCACAGACCATTGTGTTCAGAGAAAAATAAACCCATATTTTCTATCAAGCATGAAACAGGCCTTGCGTTTTTTGCGTAAGGCCTGTTTCAATATGCAAAGACAAAAGGGTGGAGGATGTGGATGAGTGGCCATGGTTATGAAAAGGGTCGGCTAAATTTGCCGTTTGTTGGTTTATGCAGTTTTGGCAAATACCCTTATGTTGAAAATTGGGATGCTATTGACGCGGATGTGGCCATCTTGGGCGCGCCTTTTGATTTTGGCACTCAGTTCAGGGCAGGCGCTCGATTTGGCCCACGCGGTATCCGCGAGGCGTCAACTTTGTTTTCCTTTGGTCACAGTGGTGCCTATGATCATGAAGACGATATCACCTATCTCGAAAGCCAAACCACGCGGATTGTTGATATTGGTGACGCGGATATCATTCACACCGACACTACCCAAAGCCACGCCAATATAGAATATGGTGTTCGCGCTATCTTAAAGGCAGGGGCTATGCCTGTGGTATTAGGAGGCGATCACTCGGTCAATATTCCGGCAATCAATGCGTTTAGTGATCAGGACCCGTTTCATCTTGTTCAGATAGATGCGCATTTAGATTTTGTTGACAGCCGCCATGGCGTCACCGCAGGACATGGCAATCCTATGCGCCGCGCCGCGGAAAAACCCTATGTAACAGGGTTAACCCAGATCGGGATACGCAATGTATCCTCAACAGCGCGTGATGGGTATGAATCAGCGCGTGAAATGGGATCAGATATTCTCTCGGTCAGGCAAGCGCGTGCCCTTGGGGTTGAGGCCCTGCTGGCGCGTATTCCCGAAGGTCGGGTTTATATCACCATAGATATTGACGGCTTTGATCCCTCTATTGCGCCCGGCACTGGCACCCCTAGCCATGGCGGCTTTCTCTATTATGAGGTATTAGAATTGCTGGATGGGCTAGCGCGCCGGAATCAGGTTGTTGGTATGGATTTGGTTGAGGTTGCGCCAGATTATGATCATACGGGTTCGACCACGACCTTGGCGGCGCAGATTTTGCTCAATGCTATCGGCCGTATTCTCTATCACAAAAGGAACAAATAGAAATGGCACTTCATTTTTCAGATCAAGAGTTTTCTCGCCGCCGCCAAGAGCTTAAAGACGCTATGGCAAAAGCGGATTATGACGGCATGCTTTTGTTCCGGCAGGAAAGCATGTATTGGCTCACAGGCTATGATACTTTTGGCTATGTGTTTTTTCAGTGCTTGGTCGTCCGCGCAGATGGCGACATGACCTTGATCACTCGCGCGCCAGATTTGCGGCAGGCGCAAAACACCTCCAATATTTCGGATATTCGTGTTTGGGTGGATAAGCATGGCAGCACCCCACATGACGATTTGCGAGATTTGCTAGATGAAATGGGGCTGAAAGGGAAGCGTCTTGGGGTTGAATATGAAGCTTATGGAATGACAGGCCGGTCAGCCATGCGGCTTAATTCTGCTCTTGATGGTTTTGCGACATTGGTCGATGATTCAGAATTGATTTCGTATCTAAGGTTGATCAAGTCTGACGAAGAAATTGTTTATGCGCGCAAGGCGGCGGAATTGGCTGATCGTGCCCTTGATGCGGCGATTGAATTGGCTCATGCTGGCGCAGATGAAGGGCATATTTTGGCCGCCATGCAGGGTGAGATTTTCAAAGGTGGCGGCGATTATCCCGGCAATGAGTTTATTATTGGCTCTGGCGCTGATGCGTTGCTCTGCCGGTATTTTTCTGGGCGGCGCGTGTTATCCGAAACAGATCAGTTGACGCTGGAATGGGCAGGGGCGTATCGCCATTATCATGCAGCAATGATGCGCACGATCCCTATCGGGAAAGCCAGAGATGAACATGAGGCGATGCACACCGCGTGTGTGGCGGCCTTGCAGGCGTGTGAAGACGCCTTAGTTCCCGGTAAAACCGTTGGCGGGGTTTTTGATGCTCATGCCAAGGTCATGGATGCGCACGGGTTTAACCACGCCCGGATGAACGCTTGTGGGTACAGCATGGGAACGACCTTTTCCCCAAACTGGATGGACTGGCCCATGTTTTATTCTGGCAACCCTGTGGTGCTTAGAGAAGGCATGACCTATTTCATGCACATGATTCTGATGGATAGCGAGGCTGGGGTGGCTATGACCCTTGGCGAAAGCTATCTGGTTACAAGCACAGGAAATGAAAGGCTAGGGCGGTCTTCTCTGGATTTGATTGTCGGATAAAGGAAAAAACTTGCATCACCCTTTTCAATCTGTTTTCTTGTCATTAGTCAATTCAAGGAGATTTTAATGGCATCGAATTTGCCTTTTGTTCGTTACGATAATGTTCAGAAAAGTTACGATGGTGAAAGCCTTGTCGTTAAGAATCTGAATCTCGATATCGAAAAAGGGGAGTTTGTCACCATGCTCGGGCCATCGGGTTCGGGAAAGACAACCTGCCTGATGATGCTAGCTGGATTTGAAACCGCCACGCATGGGGATATTCTTCTTGATGGGAAACCCATTAATAATATTCCGCCTCATCGCCGCGGCATTGGCATGGTGTTTCAAAACTATGCTTTGTTTCCGCATATGACGGTTAATGAGAATCTGGCTTTTCCGCTTAAAGTCCGCAAAA
Source organism: Alphaproteobacteria bacterium (assembly GCA_023259875.1). Taxonomy (GTDB): domain Bacteria; phylum Pseudomonadota; class Alphaproteobacteria; order Puniceispirillales; family UBA1172; genus UBA12202. The sequence continues at coordinate 4,927 of JALRFL010000099.1, read as the reverse complement.
TGGATAAGGCCGAAACTGAGGCGAAAGTAAAACGCGCGCTTGAGATGGTTCAGATGGAAGCCTTTGGTGATCGTAAGCCAGCTCAGCTTTCTGGTGGACAGCAACAGCGTATTGCATTGGCCAGAGCATTGGTTTTTGAACCTGAACTGGTGCTCATGGATGAGCCGCTGGGTGCCCTTGATAAGCAGCTGCGTGAACATATGCAGTATGAGATTAAGCATATTCATGAATCGCTTGGCGTGACGGTTGTTTATGTGACCCATGATCAGTCTGAGGCCTTGACCATGTCAAACCGCATCGCGGTGTTTAATGATGGTGTGGTGCAGCAATTAGCGGATCCTGTCACGCTTTATGAGCGGCCAGAGAATGCGTTTGTTGCCCAATTCATTGGTGAAAACAACACGCTGGTTGGCAAGGTGTCCTCTACTAAGGCCGGCAAGGTTGAGGTTGATCTGGGCAAACATGGAAAGGTGCAGGCGGTGAAAGTCGTCGATGTTCCCAAAGATGGGCAAACCACTTTGTCGATTCGGCCTGAACGCGTGGCGTTTGAAGAAAAAGCCCCGAAAGGAAAAATGAGCCTGCCAGCCAAAGTCCTTGAGCTGATTTATCTTGGTGATCATATCCGTTGCCGTATGTCGGTGGCCGGAAATGATGAGTTTATCGCCAAGATTCCGAATTCCAACAAAACCATTTCCCTCGCACCGGGTAAGAATGGTTTCGTCAGTTGGAATATTGATGATTGCCGCGCACTTGATTATAGTTAATAATAATCAATGCTTGGTTTAATCTGATTAAACTGAAATTTACTTTGATTAGGAGGAAGTAATGACATTTAAGAAAAGCATGACACTGGCATCTGCTGCTGTTCTGTCACTTGCTGTTGCAAGTGCGGCATCAGCCGAAAGCCTGACTGTAGTATCCTGGGGTGGTGCTTACACCAAGTCTCAGGTGGAAGCTTACCATAAGCCTTGGACCAAAAAGACTGGTGCAAGCGTAGTATCCGAAGATTACAACGGTGGTATTGCAGAAATTAAGGCTCAGGTTGAAGCCGGCAATGTGACTTGGGATGTGGTTGACGTTGAACTTTCAGACGCGGTTCGCGCTTGTGACGAAGGTTTGGCCGAAGAAATCGATCCTGCCATTTTGCCAGCCGCTCCTGACGGAACGCCTGCTATGTCCGACTTCATTGAAGGTTCTGTCACCGATTGCGCCATTCCATCTATCGTATGGTCAACCATTTACGCCTATGATTCATCAGTGATGTCAAATGGCCCAAAGACAATCAGCGATTTCTTTGACACTGCTAAATTCCCTGGTAAGCGCGGCATGCGTAAGTCACCAAAAGCAAACCTTGAAATGGCTCTGGCCGCTGATGGTGTAGCACCTGGTGATATCTATGATGTGCTGTCAACCGACGCTGGTGTTGACCGTGCTTTCGCTAAGCTTGATACCATCAAAGATGATGTGATCTGGTGGGAAGCCGGCGCTCAGCCACCACAGCTTTTGGCTGATGGTGAAGTGGTAATGACCACAGCTTATAATGGCCGTATCTTTAACGCTGTTGCTTCTGAAGATAAGCCATTTGAAATCGTTTGGGATGCACAGGTTTATGACCTTGACCTTTTCATCATCCCAAAAGGCACAAAGAATAAGCAACTGGCTCTGGACTTTATCGCGTTCTCAACCGATACCCAGCGTCTTGCTGATCAGGCTTCATACATTTCCTATGGCCCTGCTCGTAAGTCATCCGCGCCATTGGTTGGTTCTTTCCACAGCAAGCCATCCCTTGCTATGGGTCCACAGATGCCAACAGCGCCGAATAACTTCAAAACCGCTATTCAGAACGACTTTGAATGGTGGGCAGACAACCAAGACGAAATGAATGAGCGTTTCAACGCTTGGTTGGCTAACTAAATCCATCTTTGGGTGAAAGGATAAACACTTCCTTTCACCCTTTTTCTTTTCCGCCTAAAGACAGAGGTCTGAAAAATCATGTCGGATACGCGCATTCTCGCCGCTGACGGAACTCCGCTAAAGAAAAAGCTGGCACAATCGATGTTCCGCACAAAGCTGCGGGCCTTTGGTTTGGTTTGTCCTTTGCTAGCCTTGATTATCAGTGCCTTTGTGTTGCCGATTCTGTTTATGCTCACGGCTGCGGTCTATGATGACAGTTATTCGTCTTTAATGCCGGAATCCACTGCCGCCATGCAGGAATGGGATGGCGAAAGCCCCATTACCGAAGCCATGGCCGCCGCTATGGTGTCAGACCTGATCAGAGCCAGAGAAAACAAAGATATTGGCAAGGTCGCAAACCGCGTGAACCGGGAATATTCTGGGGCGACATCTTTGTTCAAATCAACTTCACGCTCAGCCAAAAAATTTGAACCTCCTTATCTCGAAGCCTTAAGAGATAAAGATAAGGATTGGAATGATTTAGAATTGTGGCAAGCCATAAAGATTGCCTCTGATACCTATACCCTTGGCTATATCGCTAACGCTGTTGATATGCGCGCTAAAGCAACAGGTGGGTTTGAGCCGCAAGACGAATTGCGCCAGATTCATATCACCCTCTTTATTCGCACGATTGAAATTTCCTTTATAGTGACAGTAGCTTGTTTGCTCTTGGGTTACCCGGTCGCGTATTTGATGGCTAACCTGCCCCTTCGCACTTCGAATTTATTGCTGATACTTGTGCTGATGCCTTTTTGGACCTCACTTCTGGTCAGAACCACCGCATGGATAGCCATGTTACAAGGTCAAGGTGTGATGAATGATTTGTTTGTTGCCTTTGGGGTGGCAAGTGATGAGGATCGGTTCTCGCTGATCTATAACAAAACAGGCACGCTAATCGCGATGACGCATATTATGTTGCCGTTTATGATTATGCCTCTTTATTCGGTGATGAAAACAATATCACCTGCTTATGTTAGGGCGGCTAAGTCCATGGGCGCAACAAACTGGACCGCTTTTTGGAAAGTCTATTTTCCGCAATCTGTTCCCGGTATTGGCGCAGGGTCATTGCTGGTCTTTATTTTGGCGATTGGTTACTACATCACCCCGGCGTTGGTTGGTGGTCAGGACGGCCAGATGATTTCTAATATTATTGATTTCCATATGCGTAAATCGCTGAACTGGAATCTGGCCGCCGCGCTTGGGCTTGTGTTGCTGGTCTTTGTTTTATTCTTCTTCTGGATCTATGACCGTGTGGTTGGGATCGACAATATGAAACTGGGGTAATGGTTATGTCGCAAGGGAAATACCGCTATATTCCACCTCAACCCCCGTTATGGTTTAGCATGGCTATTCCTGCTGGTTTAGGGGCATTCCTTGGGTTGCTATCCGCGCTTGGTAATACCAGTTTGATGTTGCCCTTTTTGGCGGCGGCGGCGGCAATTTCCGCGGTTATGGCAGTGGCGGTGATCACCTTGAATCTAACTCGGTTTCAAGCTGGTGCCTTATTTGGTGGGTTAGTCCTGATTGGCGGATATTTCTTTGTCTCAATCGCGTTTGGCCTGTTGACTGGATTGGCCGCGTATTTTCTGGGTCGGATTGCGGTTTGGCTGAACTCTGGTGATTATCGCCTGCCACTTCCCCCCTATGCTTCCCCGCGTGAGGTGTTTGGATTTTATTTCTTTCGCATCATTTGCGGCGGTATTTTTGTGTTTCTGATTACGCCTATCCTTATTTTGATTCCGTTGTCGTTTAACCAAGAGCCGTATTTTAGCTTCACCCCCGGGATGTTATCCCTTGACCCTGAGGCGTTTTCCTTGCGCTGGTATCGGGATATTTTAACCAATGGGATGTTTGCTCCAGACGCGACCGAAGGCTGGTGGTCAGATGTGTGGAGCAACGCGCAATGGGTAAGGTCTATTAAAAACTCTCTCTTTATTGGGTTTTTTGCCACTTTGATTTCAACCGCTTTGGGAACATTGGCGGCTATTGGCCTGTCGCGTTCAGAAATGCCTTATAAGCGCGCTATTACCGCGTTGCTAATCTCACCCATGGTTGTGCCTCTGGTGATTACCGCCTCTGGCCTGTTTTATTTCTTTTCCTATATTGGTCTTGCGAAAACCTATATTGGGTTGATCATTTCCCACGCCGCGCTTGGCACACCATTTGTGATTATCACGGTAACGGCAACCTTAACCGGTTTTGACCGAAGCCTTACCCGATCTGCCGCGAATCTTGGTGCAGGCCCTGTGACGACCTTTTTCAATATTCAAATGCCATTAATCTTGCCAGGGGTAATATCGGGGGGCTTGTTTGCCTTTATCACCTCATTTGACGAAGTGGTGGTGGTATTGCAGATGGCAGATGTGACCCAGCGTACGATTCCCCGGCAAATGTTCTCTGGCATAAGGGAACAGATTAGCCCGACGATTTTGGCGGTGGCTACGATCTTGGTAATATTGTCGATCTTCCTTTTGACAACGGTGGAATTGCTTCGCCGCAGATCAGAACGGATGCGCGGCATCACCCCTGGTTGATCACATCTCGTATCTCAACATCTGAGCATAAAGGGCTTGCGCGAAATCGTCACAGGTAAGATGCTTTCGTTGGTCAATTATCGGTTTATTGTGTTAAGTCAAAAGAAAACAACGATTACCGACGGATAACGCCATGCCGCATTGGGCTGACCGTATTTTTGCAGACCGCCTTGATGATCTGCACCATCAAAACCGATACCGTCACTTTGCTGAAATTGAACGACTGGCTGGTAAGCATCCGCACGCGCGCTGGCACGGGCCAAATGGACCGCGTGATATCATTATCTGGTGTTCTAATGATTATCTTGGCATGGGCCAGTCCCAGATGGTCAAAGAGGCCATGATCACTGGCACGAGTGAGGGCGGCGGTGCAGGCGGAACGCGCAACATTTCGGACCTCTAACCGACGACGGATCCAACAACACCGTTACTTTCTTTGC
>JALRFL010000078.1 GCA_023259875.1 Alphaproteobacteria bacterium | reverse complement strand
GTCAGGCTAGCATTACGCCTGATGATACCCTACAAAATGCCCTAGAAACCATCGTAGCAGATATTGATGCAGGGCATATCACGCTTACCGAAAATGATCGCCCTCGCCTTACTGCTATTATGAGCCGGTTTGCCAAACTCGAAAATCATATCCACGCCAAATTAAGCTGGTTTCAAGACTTGGCCCTTGCCTTGCGTGACAAAAGCGAAAAGTAATTTTCTGAGTTTTCTTCCGTCAAAGATCTCATCCTTTGGCTTTGGCAATTCTGGCTTTCACATTGTGAAAACGGATTTCTCGCACACCATCGTCGTGGCAACAGAGCCAATGGTAACCTTAAGCTTGCCTGTCTCGCGGCTTAACAACAGGATCATTTGATCACTAGCCGTGATCAATTCGGTTGCGGTAATGCTGCCTATGGTCATTGTATATTCCCGATCAACTTCAACAACGGAAATCTCTGATCCAGCGCGGTCATTATTAATAATTAACTCAACTAGGCCAAGGCTGTTTGGTGGACAGGTATATTTTTCATGACGAAAGCGCTCACAACTTGTTAAGGCTAACATCAAAACGGGAAGCAAGATCACAAGATTGAAGCCTTGCGACAGCTTGCATTTACGGCCAAGCTCAAAGACAGAATACCGCCAAGGCTTGGGGCTTGTGACCAGATTAGCTTTTTGGCTCATCTGTTTTTTCCTCATCTGGCTGATCATCAGTGCTTGCGTCGTTTTCTTCAGCCTCACTACTTTCCTCAGAGGCTTCGTTCTCTTTTTCTTCACTCGCCTCGGCCTTTTCCTCTGTTTCTGAGGCGGATGATTTCTCATCCTCTTGATCAGCAGCTTCTGCATCTGATGCCTCTTCGTCATCAGATTGCACTTTTTCTGCTTTTCCAGCCGCGATCAGTTTTTCCGCATCTTTATTCATCACATCAATGGTTACGCCAGAGGGGAAGCGGATTCCATTAACTTCACTGTTTTCTGTGATCTTAACTCGCATCCAATCGGCATCTTTTTTCTTACTGTCTTCTGGTGCCTGTTCTGATGCGGGTTCTTCGGCTTCGCTGCTTTTAGCATCTTGGCTAATGCCGCCTTTGTGGCGAGATTTGATATTTTCGGCGCTATCGTCGTCAAAATCATCATCTTTCAGCAAAAGAATTTTCTCGCGCAGCAAATAAACCCGAGCCGCCAAAACACCTAGGCGCTTTTGCTCATTGGTTTCATGTTCGAGCAACTGCTTAATAAACTGTGTCATTTCATCAAGGTTTTTGCCTTCGCATTTCTGAATCACCGCGTCGCGCACTTTAATAGTGGTGGCGGATAGATTGCCCCCGGCAATGGATTTCATTTCAGCAGTTAATTCCATTTTCATCCCCTTTTCGCTAGTTGGCATCGTTCTTGCAAAAATCACACCAGATTATCGGGTCTGAGCAAATTGGATCCCTCTTTATTATAGATGAGTAATGTGATGAATGGAATTGCGGATACATTAGGGGTGCACAGCAACGCATTGATGTTGCGTCAGAAGCGCAATCATATCCTTGCTTCTAATATTTCAAATGCTGCCACGCCTAATTTTAAGGCTCGTGATATCAATTTCCAAGAGGAGTTGGCTAAGGCTGAGAATCTTGGCAGTTTAGCCACTACCCATCATAAGCATATTCCTATTGCTATGTCGGCACCCGGCCAAGATGTTGTTTATCGTCAGCCAATTAACCTTTCTATGGACGGCAATACGGTTGAACTGGCCGTAGAACAGCTGGAGTTTTCTGAAAACGCCATGCGCTATCAGACCAGCCTGACTTTCCTCAATAATAAAATTTCTGGGCTGATGTCAGCGATCAAAGGGGAATAATCATGGCAGAATTAAAAAATGTTTATGATATCGCCGGTCAGTCCATGGCCAGCCAGATCATCCGGCTGAACACCATTGCCAGTAATATTGCCAATGCCGGCACACTCTCTGGTGATCCGGACAAAGCCTATCGTTCCATTAAACCTGTGTTTGAAAGCACTTATGCTGATCAATTCCGGGAAAACGGCATCGCTTCGGTCAATGTGTCCGAAATTGTCGAAATGGATATGAAACCATCACGAATTTTCATGCCCTTTCATCCAGATGCAGATGTTGAGGGTTATGTCTATGGGGCTGCCGTCAATCTCGAAGAAGAATATGTCGAGATGCTGGAAACCAGCCGCCAATACCAAAATAATGTCGAGGTCATCACCACCATGAGGGCCTTGGATATGCGAACCATCAATATGGGCAAATAACCCCCAACGGAGCAAAACATGATTGATCCCGCCAGCCAGAACCAGTTGAACACCATTCTTCAAAAACTGGGCGTTAACAAAAGCGAAGATGAAAAAAAAGCAACTAAAGATCAGCTTGGCCAAGAAGATTTTCTAAAGCTGATGACAACCCAGCTTCAGAATCAAGACCCGTTTGCTCCTATGGAGAATGCAGAGTTTATTGCCCAAATGGCACAGTTCTCAACAGTTACTGGCATTACGGAAATGGGGGAAAGCCTGAAGGGGCTATCTGCTCAAATCAACGAGTTCCGTATCGCAACCGCATCTAGCCTCATGGGGTCATCGGTGATGATACCCGGCAATATTGCGCGCCCAGATATTAATGGTGAAATCCATGGCATGATTGATCTGCCGTCAACCTCACGCATGACCCAGCTTACATTCTCTGATGCCAATGGCACGCCTGTTCACAGTATTGATCTTGGGCCAAAATCATCAGGGCTAACCGGTTTCTCATGGGAAGATATTCCAAGTGATATTCTGGCATCAGACGAGCCGCTTAGAGTGGATGTCTATGCTGACCTTGGTAATGGCATGGAAAGCCTTACCCCATCTGTTTTTGCTGAAGTGTTCTCCACCTCTGTGGGGGATGAAACCACTGGCGTCATGCTGGATGTTCGTGATTACGGACAAATTCGTGCCGCTGATGTGCTTCGCTTTCGCAAATCTGCACCAACAACAACCGACGCGCTCTAAGCCGTTAATTTAACACGCTGTTATCTGAAGGAGTAATTCCATGTCGTTCTATACCGCCCTTACCGGACTTAATGGTTCATCAGCAGACATTTCGGCAACATCCAATAATATCGCCAACGTTGGCACCACGGGATTTAAGCGAAGTCGTGTTGAGTTTGGTGATATTTTTGCTACCTCACCATTGCAGAATGCGTCCTCATCAATTGGTTCTGGTACCATTCTAAAAGGTATTAAACAGCAGTTTACCCAGGGTAACATTGCCGCATCGCTGAACGCGCTTGACCTTGCGATTTCCGGGCAGGGTTTCTTTGCGTTGAAACCATCGCTGACTTCTGCCCAGACCGTTTATACCCGAAACGGGTCTTTGAATGTGAATAACGACCGATATGTTGTTGACTCCGCCGGCCAGTATCTTTTGACCTATCCGGTCAACACTGATGGCTCTGTGACAGCCAAAGACCTTGATAGCGCGGTGCCATTGCAGTTGCCGGTAACATCTGGTGATCCGCAAGCGACCTCAAATATTAAACTTGGCGTGAACGTCAATGCGGCTTCGGATGTTGTGACGGAGCGTCCTCAATTCCAAGATGGGTACAGTTTTGACCCGAATGATCCGGAAACCTTTACCAATTCAACATCCATCACCATCTTTGATGATTTGGGTAACCCAACGATTGCGACGGTTTATTTTATTAAGACACAAGCCGCATCAGCCGATGACCCAACCAACAAATACGATACCCGTTTGGTGATTAATGATACGATCATTAATCCTGATCTGGTGAGCGCGGTGGATGATGCTGGCAAGCAGATTTTCGTTGACCGCTTCGGTCAACAGACCACTAGCATCCCAGATGATAACTACTTTATCGAAGGAAAAGGGTCGCCGCTTTATAAGCTTGATGATTTGCAAACCCTCGTCCCCTCACAGCCGGCAACGATCAGTGGGGAAGCCACAAGCTTTGACTTTGGCGAAGAAGGCGACAAACTTGTTGAGATTGTTACTGACCCTCTGCAATTCAAAGCCACGCGTGAGGCAGGATCAGATGGGGATGTCTATTGGGGCAAAGATTTCTTGCTTGTTAATGTGGATGACTCTGACCAGCCCGTCAGCATTGACATTAATCCTGGGCTCTATAACGCTGATCAAGCGGCTCGTCTGGCGCGACTAGGCGCGCGGGTGTGGGCCGGGATCGTGGTCCCGGCCCCGCCACCAAGCCGTGATCGGACACCAGCGCGCGGCCACAAGAGCGGTCTTTCCTTTTTTGGCCAGTTCCACCACAAG
>JALRFL010000057.1 GCA_023259875.1 Alphaproteobacteria bacterium | reverse complement strand
ATTGAAAATGGGGTAGAAGTTACCCTAGTTATTGCGACTGACGGAAGACTGGGTACCAATGAATACACCGATTACGAGGCCGGAGACGGTCTTGCTATAATTCGACGCGAAGAATTAAAATGTGCGGCCGCAACCCTCGGGGTTGAGCTGATCCAAATATGGGGCAAGCGTCATGGCCGAGGCCAGAATTGCCACCGTCTTTTCATCCGTCAAGGTGGATTGTAACAGCTCAAGACATTCCTGTTGGTGGCGGTTGACAGGGCTTGGTGACAGAGGTGGGGCAATCAATTTTGTCATAACACAATTATATCAAATCAAAACGGTTTTGCCTTATGAGTTTATTGCGTGTGCGCCAACATCTGCCGCCCAAAACAAGAGTGGCAGTGGCAAGCCCAATAGCCATGCCAATCCAAACGCCAATTGGCCCGAGTGCCATAGGCGTGGCGAGAATATAGCCCGACACAACTCCGACCCCCCAATAGGACAGAATGGATATAAAGGCTGGCATCCGTGTATCGCTAATGCCGCGCAAGGCAGAGACAAAAACCGATTGCAAACCATCAAACAGCTGAAAAATAGCAACGATCAGCAACATTCCCGAGGCCTGTGCCATGACCTCATGAAAAAGGGCATCGTCGTTATTAAGGAATAGCCGTGTGACCGTGTCCTTTTCCAGCAAAATCACAATCGACATGATCAAGGTGATCACGACCGTGATATAAACCGACATTAAGCCCGCCCGAATAGCATCACGGACATGATTTGCCCCTGCCGCATGACCAATACGGATCGTTGTCGCAAGGGATATGGCCAAAGGCACCATATAGGTTATTGCCGCCAATTGATTGCCAATGCCGGATGCCGCCACCGCGGCAATGCCAAATACCCCCATATAGATACCGCCAACGATAAACATTCCGGTTTCGGCCAATAAGGTCAAACCAATCGGAAAGCCAACAATCAGCAAGCGTATCATGACATCAGGTTTGAATCGGGTTAGCCGCGAAAAAGGGCGAGTGCGCCCAATCTGGCGATTGCGGATCATATAGCCAGCCAGCAATATCACCATAAAGGTAAAGGTTAGGCTGGTGGCAAGCCCAATGCCTGCTAACCCCAAGGCAGGAAAGCCGAACACCCCGTGAATAAAAACATAATTCAGACACATATTCACACCCACGCCAATCATATTGATGATCACAGGTGGGGTTGGTTTTTGATACGCCGACACATAATTTCGCAAAACAAAATAAATAAAGGTCGGCGCCATCCCAAGCCCAACAAAGCGCAAATAAGTTGATGCTTGTTCTGCCACCTTAGGGTCTTGCCGCAACCACAACAGGATGGATTGGCCATGCCACAGGGGAATAATCGTCAGCAGACCATAAATTGTCGCCATCCAAATCCCCATACGCAATACTTGCCGGGCAATCCGTTGCCGTTTTGCCCCAAGCGCTTGTGAGGTGAGGGGACTTACCGCCAAGGTTAAGCCGATGGCAATAAAATATAACGGCTGATACATCCGGTTTGCTTGGGTTCCGGCAGCAAGGGAATCTGTGCTGATCCAGCCCATCATAACAATATCAGCGGTCCAAATGCTGATCAGGGCAATCTGCCCAAGCATGAGGGGAAAAGACAGTTTTATGGTTGCCCAAAAATGATGAGACCAGGGCTTAGGTGGGATCATAATTACCTCTGGCGATATCATATGCTGATTTCTGTGATTTGACCATCACCAGAATTGAGGCGGCTTAAGATTAAGTGCGATAATTATGCTTTGGAAGATTGATCTTACCTAGGAATATGTGATAATGAATTCCTAATAATGAAAAAAAATGTGAAAATTCACGAATTGATTGAGTTTCTGATTTGAAATATACGAAAAACCAACCAATTTAGTTGTATAAAATCATATTTCTGTGTTGTTATCGCGCCTTGTTGCGCTAGCCTGATTGGACGAAAAGATGCCATTCTTAAAGCGTTTGTTTTCCACTGGAAGGAAAATTCTTCTTCCTTTCCTCATTCTCATTTTTGGGTATTCAGGATTTAATTATCTGGTGGCGACCAAACCCGAAAAGCCACTTCAGCCAAGGAATGAGCAAGTCTGGACAGTGGATGCCGTGGTGGTGGATTTTAAGGTCGCTTATCCGGAAAAGTCATCATTTGGTCAGGTGGAAGCGTCGCGCAAATCAGCTCTTAATTTTAACATTCCTGGCGAAGTAGAAACGGTGGCAGAGGTGTTCCGAAATGGGAATACCGTCACCAAAGGCCAAGAGCTGGCTAGGCTTGATCAGGATCTTTTGAGAATTGCCAAAGATGAAATCATGGTGCAGCTCACCGCCAATAAAACCAATATCGAAGAGCTTACCATTCAGCTAGACCTCAGACAGAAAAACTTTGATCGCATTAACCAGATGCAAGCCGCTGCGGTGACCTCACAAGCCAATCTGGATGAAGCGCGGTTAGCCTTGTCTATGGCGAAAAATGCCTTGCAACAAGCCACGCAACAGAAAAACCAACTGGAATTAAGCCTCAAGCGCGCCAATAAAAACCTTGATGATGCGGTTTTGCGCGCACCCTTTGATGGCATTATTTCCAATGTACAAATTGGCCGCGGCCTAGTGTTATCCCCAAGCATTTCTGTTGGCAGTATGACAGACCTCTCAAGCCTTGAGGCCTCATTTGTTGTTCCTTCTGATGTGTTCGCCGACACCGAGCAGTTGATCGGAAGCGAGGTGAAAGTGATCTGGCGTTCTGGCGGGCGTGAGATTAAGACCATCATGTCAACTATTGACCGTGCCGAGGGCAATCTCGCAATAGGGCAGGGTGGCGGCCGTCTCTATGCCGGTATTCCTGTTGGAGAGGATGGAAACTGGATCATCCCAGAAGGCGCGTTTGTTGAGATTATTTATAGCTCTGGCCGGGTTGAGAATGTAGCGCAACTTCCAGAAGCGGCGCTTTATGATGATCATTCCATCTTTGTTATTGAGGATAATCGTACTCATCGTCGCCGGGTTGAGGTGGTACAGAAATCCGAAGGTGTGGTATTTGTGCGTGGGGATATCAATAATGGTGATCTGGTGGTCGCCACCCGACTTCCTGCCTTAGGTGATGGTATTCTTGTGAAACCGAGTGGATCATGACACCTTCCCCTTTTCTTTCCTTTTTTATTCGCCACCGGACGGCCGCCAATCTGTTAATGTTTTTGATGTTAGCGGTTGGGATGATCTCGCTGAATCAGCTTAATCGGCAATTTTTTCCTAATTTTGATGTTGAGGTCATTGGAATTTCCGTGCAGTGGACAGGCGCCACCGCCGAAGATATGGACGCCAATATCATTCAGCCTCTTGAACCTGAGCTCCGAACCATCGCCAATGTCAAAAAGGTCATCTCCAACAGTTATGAAGGGTTATCCACTACCCAGATTGAGTTTGAGTTTGGCACGGATATGCAAAAGGCCTTGGCGGATGTGGAAAATGCAGTCGGGCAAGTGGATTTTCCAGAAGAATCGGAAACCCCTCGGGTGGTTAAGGGTGAGTTTTTTGATGTCATCAGCAATCTGGTGATTTCTGGCCCTTATGATCTGGCCTCGTTACGCATAATCGCAAAGGATATCAAAGAAGACCTGCAACGCCGGGGCGTTGATAAAATTGAAATGATGGGTCTGCCTGATGAAATTATCAGCATTGAGGTCAGCCAGAACGAATTGGCTCGATTAGGCCTGTCCCTCAATGATATCTCGCGTGCGATTTCTCAAACCACGCTGGATGTTCCTGCTGGCAGTTTGGCAGATGGGGCCTTACGGGTGCGCTCACTTGGTCAGATTAAAACAGCAAAGGAATATGAACGGATTGAAGTTCAGATCAGACCAGATGGAAGCCGCATCACGCTTGGGGAAATCGCCACCATTCGGGAAGATGTGGAAAGCCCTGCCACCACCTTAGAGCGCAACGGTATGCCTGCGGTGATGCTGACCTTTAAGCGCGGTAAGAGCAACGATTCCCTTACCATTAATCAGGTGGTGCAAGATTGGCTGGTGGATTACCGCAACAAAGCGCCGGCGTCTCTTGCCATTGAGCAATATGATGTGCGCGCAGAATTGATCAAAGAACGGATCAATTTGTTGGTTACCAATGGCGCAGGTGGGTTATTGCTTGTCATCTGTGTGTTGTTCTTGTTCCTTTCTATGCGTGTGGCCTTTTGGGTTGCGGCTGGCATCCCTGTTGCCTTTTTGGCGACTTTTGGCGTCATGCTGGCGATGGATCAGACGATCAATATGATTTCTCTGTTTGGCCTCATCATGGCTTTGGGGATTGTGGTGGATGATGCCATTGTCATAGGCGAACACGCCGAATATTTACGCCAGAGGCGAGGTTTGTCGATGCATGAGGCGGCGGCGCTATCCGCAACCCGAATGGGGCCTCCTGTGATTAGCGCCATGCTGACCACGGTCGCCGCCTTTTTGCCGTTGTTCTTGGTTAAAGGGATTATCGGCGTGATTATCGCGGCTATTCCCATGGTTGTGGTTGCTGTGCTGATCGCCAGTTTGATTGAGGTGTTTTTTGTCTTGCCTGCGCATTTAGCGCATTTTGGCGGTAAGGTAAGCGAGAAAACTTCAGGCTTTCGCTATCACTTTGATCGCGGTTTTAACGCCTTCAAAAATGGCCCCTTTAAGCGGCTGGTTGAGATTTCGATCTCATGGCGTTATGCCACCATCGCCTTGAGCATAGCTATGTTGATGCTGTCGGTTGGCATGTTGGCGGGGGGACGCGTTAATTTTGTCTTTTTCTCATCACCAGAGGCGGATATCGCCTATGGTAATATTGTCATGGCTCCCGGTACATCACGAAGCCAGACCAAAGCCATGCTTGATGTGGTCGAAGCGGCGGCTCTTCGCGCCGAGGAAAAAATTACCAATGGCGAAGGCGGTTTGATTAATTTTCATATCGCGGTGCTTGGGACAACCATGTCGGATATGCCTGACGAAGCCCCCACAGGTTCAAGTAATATTCAGGCAGGGGTCGTGGTGGAATTGCTCACCGCAGATAAACGCAATGTGAGAATTGATGATTTTCTGGCGGTTTGGGAATCCGAGGTCACGCCAATAGCAGGGCTAGAGCGATTGACAATAAGAGCACCGCGTGGTGGCCCTCCCGGCCGTGATATGGATGTGCGGTTGATGGGGGAAAACTTAGAAGACCTCAAAGCCGCCGGTCGTGAGGTGGAGTTTCTGTTAAAGTCTGTCCCAACCGCCTCTGGAGTGGCTGAAAACCTGTCTTATGGGGCAGAGGAACGCATTGTTCGGATTACCCCTTATGGGCAATCTCTGGGATTGTCGGTATCAAATATCGGCCAACAGCTTAGAGCCTCTCTCGATGGGGCGGTGGTAACGCGCTTTCCGCGTGGTGACGAGGAAGTCACCGTTAAAATCTCACTTCCTGATGATGAGGTGCTGACCGATAATATTGGCGATGTGCAGATCATTACCGCAAGCGGACAATATGTCTCTTTGCAAGAGGTCGCGACGGTGGAAAACCGATTGGGTTTCTCGGTCGTGCGGCGTCAAGATGGCTTTCGTGAAGTCGCTGTACAAGGGGATTTGAATGGTCAGGTGATCTCAACTCCCGAAGCGTTGCAAATTGTCAAACAAGGCGGACTTGAAGCCATTGCCGATAAATATGGGTTGCGCTATCGCTTTGACGGCAGGGACCAAGAACAGTCAGAGGCCTTTGCCGATATGGGGACAGGGGCACTTCTTGCCTTGATCTGTATTTATATCATTCTGTCATGGGTATTTTCATCTTGGTCACAACCCTTGGCGGTGATGATTATGATCCCCTTTGCCCTCATTGGGGCAGTGCTAGGGCATTATATCATGGGGTTAACGATGACCATTTTGTCGATGTTTGCCCTTATTGCGCTAGCAGGGATTGTTGTTAACAATTCGATCATTCTGGTTTCCACCATTGAACGCCGTATGGAAGAAAGCGAAGGCAACCAGATGAGCGCCATTGTCAGTGGCACTGTTGACCGATTAAGGCCTGTGATTTTGACCTCGGTGACAACGATTTGCGGCCTATCAACCTTGATGTTTGAACGCTCGCTTCAGGCGCAGTTTCTGATTCCCATGGCAACGACCATTGTCTTTGGCTTAGCGATTACCACCTTACTTGTGCTGTTTGTTGTGCCGTCTATGCTGGCGATTGGCATTGATTTTGGCAATGGGATGGACAGGTTGCGCCACAGGCTTTTCGGACGACTCCGTCAAGCAGAATAGGGGGCAATCATGACACATCCTTTGATGGATGAGATCACATTTAACGCGGATGGATTGATCGCGGCGGTCGCGCAATGCGCTGATACAGGGGAAGTCCTCATGCTGGCATGGATGAACGCTGAGGCGTTGGCGCTTACGCTGAACACAAAACAAGTGACTTATTTTTCGCGTTCAAGGCAGGAATTGTGGCGAAAGGGGGAAACCTCTGGTCACACCCAAGAATTGATATCCGCGCATCTTGATTGTGATGGAGACGCCGTGCTTCTTAAGATCAAACAGACAGGCCCGGCTTGCCACACAGGGGCGCAGAGTTGCTTTTTTAAGGATTTCACCTGAAAATAGCATTATGGCAGGATCACAAAACAAAAAGGGGAGCAGTGGGCGGTCTTATCGGGGCAATGCCGGACTGACAAATAAAGTTCAGAAAAAGCGAGGTCTATCGGCATCCTCACGCCGTTGGATTGAACGCCAGATCAATGACCCGTTTGTGGCAGAAGCCCGAAGCCGAGGATTTAGATCAAGAGCCGCGCTGAAACTGGAACAAATCAACAGCAAGTATCAGTTGTTTAAGAAAGGCCAGACCGTGCTTGATCTGGGCTCTGCCCCCGGTGGATGGCTTCAGATCGTATCAGATATCATCGGTCTTGACGAAGGCAACGGGCGGCTGGCTGGAATTGATTTGCTGGATGTTGAACCGGTTGCTGGGGCGCTTATTCTCAAAGGCGATATCAATGATAACGCAAAGCTGGATGAGCTGATTGCCTATATAGGCGGCAAGGCGGACTGGGTGATTAGCGATATGGCCGCTGATACCACAGGCCACCGAGCGACAGATCATATTCGCACCACCGCTTTGCTTGAAATGGCCCTTGATACCGCGATGAGGGTACTTATCCCCGGGGGCGGTTTTTTAGCAAAATGTTTTCAAGGGGGGGCGGAAAAATCCACCCTCACTACGCTCCGGCAGGGGTTTGAACAGGTGCGCCATGTTAAGCCTGACGCCAGCCGCGCGGAATCAGTTGAGATTTATGTGCTTGCAACCGGCTTCAAAGGGGTTCCTGAAAATTATTTGATGCTGGAACACTGACTTTGATCTTTCCACAAGGCCGATGTTTGGGTATAGATAAGAGCCACCGACCGCACCGGAGGCATCATGCCAAACAACACACCATCCCTGACCTCGTCTATTGCTGAAGCTTTGACCTTTGATGATGTTCTGCTGAAACCAGCGGCGTCATCTGTCTTGCCATCTGAAGCAGACACCAAAACCCGTCTGACACGGAATATCAATCTGAATATTCCTCTCATCTCTGCCGCGATGGATACGGTGACGGAAAGTCGCCTAGCCATTACCATGGCTCAGAATGGGGGCATTGGTATCATTCATAAAAATCTGGATATTGAATCGCAAGCCGCGCAAGTCGCCTCGGTCAAACGCTTTGAGGCTGGCATGGTGGTGAACCCCGTCACCATCGCCGATGATAAGACGCTTGCTGATGCGCTGGCGTTAATGCAGCAGCATAATATCAGCGGCATTCCGGTGGTAAGCAAATCTTCACATAAACTGGTGGGGATTCTGACTAACCGTGATGTGCGGTTTGCCACAGACCCCAATCAACCTGTCAAAGACATGATGACCCATGAGGTGGTAACCGTATCCGATACCATTACCCCAGATGAAGCAAGGCGTCTGCTTCACAAGCACCGAATTGAAAAACTGGTGATTGTTGATAAGGATCAGCTTTGTGTTGGGCTAATTACCGTCAAAGATATGGAAAAGGCACAAACCTATCCTAACGCCTCCAAGGATAGCACAGGGCGTTTGATGGTTGGCGCGGCGGTCGGAACTGGCGCAGACGGAATAGCAAGGGCTGAGGCATTGATTGCCGCTGGTGTGGATGTGGTGGTGGTTGATACAGCCCATGGTCATTCCGCCGGGGTGCTAGACACCTTGGCCTCGGTGCGTAAGCTTTCCAATGATGTTCAGATTATCGGCGGCAATATTGCCACCGCAGAAGGAGCAGAGGCCTTGATTAAGGCTGGCGCGGATGCGGTTAAAATCGGCATTGGCCCGGGGTCAATTTGCACCACACGCATGGTCGCTGGCGTTGGGGTGCCGCAATTAACCGCCATTATGGATGCCGCCGCCGTCTGTCACCGTCATGATGTGCCAGCGATTGCCGATGGCGGTATCAAATATTCAGGGGATCTGGCCAAGGCGATTGCCGCCGGTGCGGATGCCGCGATGATGGGAACGATGCTTGCCGGAACTGATGAAACCCCGGGTGAGGTGTTTCTCTATCAAGGGCGGTCTTATAAAGCCTATCGCGGCATGGGCTCTATGGGGGCTATGGCGCAAGGATCAGCCGATCGTTATTTTCAGGCCGAAGTCTCACAGCCCTTAAAACTGGTTCCAGAGGGAATCGAAGGCCAAGTCCCTTATAAAGGCCCGGCTGGCGCGGTTATCCATCAGATGATTGGCGGTCTTCGCGCCGCGATGGGCTATACCGGATCACGCAACATTGCCGATATGCAAAGCCAATGCACCTTTGTCCGGATTACCGGCGCAGGGTTGAAAGAAAGCCATGTCCATGATGTCACCATCACCCGTGAGGCACCGAATTATCGGCATAATATGTAATGACTGAATTGATTCTTGTTCTTGATTTTGGCTCACAAGTCACCCAGTTGATCGCCAGACGCCTTCGCGAAACTGGGGTTTATGCTGAAATTTTACCTTTTGATACGGACACAAAACGCATCGCAGCCCTTGCGCCGAAAGGCATCATCCTATCTGGCGGGCCTATGTCTGTGGTGGATGAGGGCTCGCCTCGGGCGCCCATGGCGGTCTTTGATATGGGGGTGCCTATCTTTGGCATTTGTTATGGTCAGCAAACCATGTGTCAACAGCTTGGCGGCAAGGTGATATCGGGTGACACGCGTGAGTTTGGGCGCGCGAATTTAAAGATTGCGGCCTCGTCGCCTTTGTTTCAGGGGCTTTGGGATTATGACACGCAGCACCAAGTCTGGATGTCACACGGGGATAAGGTAGATCATTTGCCAGATGGCTTTCAGGTGATCGCCACCAGTTCAGGCGCACCCTATGCGGCAATTGCGGATGAAAGCCGAAAGTTTTATGGGGTGCAATTCCACCCAGAGGTTGTCCACACCCCTGATGGCAAGGCCTTGTTAGAGCGTTTTGCAAAGGTTATTTGTGGTTGCGGTGGGGATTGGACCATGGCCTCTTATCGCGAGCAAGCGATAGCCGCCATTCGGGAAAAAGTGGGCGATGAAGGTAAGGTGATTTGCGGCCTTTCTGGTGGTGTGGATAGCTCCGTGACCGCGGTTCTGATCCATGAGGCCATTGGCGAGCGGTTGACTTGCGTTTTTGTTGATCATGGGTTGATGCGGAAAGGTGAGGCGGATGAGGTCATTCGGCTTTTTGGGGATCAGTATAATATTCCGCTTATTCATGAAAATGCGGCGGATTTGTTTTTGGATCGGCTAGATGGGGTTACTGACCCAGAAGCCAAGCGCAAGATTATCGGCGCGGCCTTTATTGATGTTTTTGATAAAGCCGCGGCAAGCATTGATGGGGCAAAGTTTCTGGCGCAAGGCACGCTTTACCCCGATGTGATTGAGAGTGTTTCCGTCACAGGTGGAACCAGTGTCACGATCAAATCTCATCACAATGTTGGCGGCTTGCCGGACGATATGGCCTTGGAATTGGTGGAACCCTTGCGAGCACTGTTTAAGGATGAAGTGCGTGCCTTGGGGCGTGAACTTGGGATGCCTGAAACGCTGGTAGGGCGGCATCCTTTTCCGGGGCCGGGGCTGGCTATTCGTATCCCCGGGGCTATTACCCGTGAGAAATTGGACTTGCTGCGTGAGGCGGACGCTGTCTATCTGGATGCGATCCGCAAGGCAGGGCTTTATGATGAGATTTGGCAAGCCTTTGCCGTGCTGTTGCCTGTGCGTTCGGTTGGGGTGATGGGTGATGCGCGATCCTATGATCATGCGCTGGCGATCCGCGCGGTTACCTCAACTGATGGGATGACGGCGGATGTGTACCCCTTTAGTCACGATTTTTTGACCCATGTCGCCACCCGTATTGTAAATGAGGTTAAAGGCATCAATCGCGTGACTTACGATATTACCTCAAAACCCCCTGGCACGATTGAGTGGGAATAGCTTAACCCCATAAATTCATTTGCTGAAATGGCAAATCCTGCGTTTAATAACAACAACAAAATAACTCAGCAAAGCGTGTCGCATCATGGATCATCATTTTTATAAAAGGGCGCTAGAATGGTTTGGTGTTTTTACCGCCATTGTCTATTCGTTATTAGTGGCGTCAAACACAGGCTATGAAGTGCTAGCGTTTGAGTTGCTGTTTATTTCGGCGGTAGCTATCGGTTTCATCGAGTCACATTTTGTTGCGACTTCCCCGATAAGGTAGTAGGGTGA
>JALRFL010000005.1 GCA_023259875.1 Alphaproteobacteria bacterium | reverse complement strand
CCTTGAGCCCTAAAGGCAACCAGCTATAAATCCCAGCGCTGGATTGCTGGATCATCCCTGCCCTAAGCATCAAGCGATGTGATACAATTTGAGCTTCTTTCGGCGTCTCACGCAGGGTCGGTAAAAAATATTGGCTTAAGCGCATAATCAGGTTCCTTTATCAGCTTGGCGCGTGTTGCAATGATGTGAGGATCATTGGCGGCACAGGAAAAGAGGGTCTGTCCTCAAGGGAAAATAGATCATCAAGCATCGTTTCGTCTACCTCTTCAAGCCGCTGATGTGACCATTTTGGGTTTTGATCCTTATCAATCACTGCCGCCCGAACACCTTCGCCAAAATCGGGATATGCCATCATACGCATCGCTAAGGCATAATCCAGCAATAAGGCAGAAATATAGCTATCTGGTGGATTTCCTGTCAGCAGCCTTTGTGTGAGTTTGAGCGATAACGGGCATCGGTTCTGCAAGGCTTCATATAAATGGGCGGCAAGGGGATGATCAGATTTCGCCACCGCATCCCGAATATCTTCGAGCCGTTGATGCGAAAGCATATCATTAATCCAGTTAAGATGCGGCATCAGCCTTGCCCCATTCGTATCATCACCCGTATCTTGGCGAAGATAGCCATGGATGATGGCATTGATATCACCGCCACCTGCCGCCGCCTGTGTTAACGCCGCCTTGAGTTCAGGCAAATCCGAATGGGCGACATATCCCGGCATAAGCCCAGAGGCCAGCATATCCGCATAGCCGATTCGCGTGCCGGTTAACCCGATATAAAGGCCAAGTAATCCTGCCGCTCGCCGCAAAAATCGTGACGCCGCCACATCTGGAAATAACCCTATGCCTGTTTCAGGCATCGTAAAATCAATATTTTCAGTGATCACAGGGTGCGAGGCATTGAACAACAGCCCTGCCCCACCGCCCATGGTTAAGCCATCAGCAATAGTGATGATGGGTTTAGGAAAGCCAGCGATCAGCATATCCATACGGTATTCGCCAGCAAAATAATCAGGCTGAGAGGTATCGCCTGCCATTTGCGCCTGCATCACCGCCAAAGCTTCGCGAATATCACCGCCAGCGCAAAAGGCACGCCCCGGTGTTGCCGTCAGCATAACATGAGCAATATTCGCATCCTGCCACCATTGTTCAAGCGATGCACTGATGCTATGACACATGGATGTCGTCAAAGCGTGCAAAGCCTTAGGGCGATCAAGGGTGATTGAGGCTGTTCCGTTTTCAACCTTTATCTGCAAATGTTCGGCATCTATGCTCATGTCTGATCTATACGCCATATGCTCTGGCTTGAGAAGACTTCCCCTAGAAAATTCATTCCCATGATGCGGCAATCTGAACCACGAGAATGATGATTACAATTTGCACCATGACGGGGGTATGTTTATATAGGCTATGACCAGAAAAAATGACCTTATGCCTAGTTTTCCTGTAACGCGTCTGCGCCGTTCGCGGATGAAACCCTTTACTCGCACGATGACCACAGAACATCATCTGTCCGCCGCGGATTTCATTTGGCCTGTTTTTGTCACCGAAGGCAGTCAGCTGGTTGAAGCGATTCAAGGGCTGGATGGGGTAAAACGTTATAGCCTCGACCAACTGGCAAAACAGGCCAAAAATGCCCAAGCCTTGGGGATACCGGCTATGGCTATTTTTCCGCGCATTGAC
>JALRFL010000230.1 GCA_023259875.1 Alphaproteobacteria bacterium | reverse complement strand
TATTAAATGGCATTTCCAATTCTTGCCCCGGTTCTTCGTAACGGCGGCCTAACCTTGGCTCTAATTTTTCTTCTGAAGTGTACCAGAAATGCGCATCCGAGGTTTCTTGTGACAGATCAATCTCATCCACCCAGCGATAATGTTCAGACAATATTTGTTTAAGTTCAGAAATAGTCATGCTGGGGATCAGCTTTGGTGAGTGGGGATTTGCCATACAATCCGCCAATCCATCCACCTGATCGGGAATGAGCTCAATCAAAAGGGATACCATCAGCTCTTGGGTTTCCGCCGAATAGGAATGGCAACGTGCGACCGCATCCTTAAGCGGATATTCGGGGTTAAGGGGCATCGCCGCGATATCCGCTTTGAGCTGTGCCAATTCTTTGCGCAATATGATGATCCTATCCATTTGGATATGATCCTCAACCTGCCAGTCATGGCAATGTTGGCACGCCCGATCCAGCAGATCATCAAAACGGCGGCGTTGAGCCTCACTAATAGCTGGCAACAACTGGGTGCGTGAAAAGGCTACCTCACGCGCCATTATCCAACTATGCAGCAAGGCCGGATGATTAACCAAGAATGGCGCCATGCCAAGACCTGTTGAGTTCCCAATACCAAGATAGCGCCGATAGGATGGGGTAAGCCCCACCGCCGCATCACCTGACCTCTGGCGTGCGCAATAATCGGCGAGGAAAAGCGTAAACTCCCTAATCAAGAAAACGGTCAGCATCTCCGCCTGAAACGGTCCCTCTAAACCAGGGCGATCAGCAATGCGATCCCGATCAGCAATGCCAAACTTGCCGTTACCATAAACTGCGGTGGTACGCATCAAATAGCCAATGGCCTTGAGCTGTTGCAAATCTGGCTGAACCCCAGAAGCCAGACTTTCCACCACATGATGAAAAAGCCGTAAGGATTTATTGGCTCTTGATAAGGTCAGCACTTTATGATGATAGCGTCCGGCTTCTTGTTTGGTCACCTGATCTGCTAATGCGGTGATATCTTTCTCACTTGGGATACCATCAAAGAGACAGAAACTCGCATCCCATTTGGTGGCAATCACGCGATCTGTTCTCTCATCCGCGTCAAGAGGACGGCTGTAAGCGATCAGCGAATAATCATAACCCGATAACGGCAAAGTCAATACCAAATGCCCAAACCCATCCGCATCCAGAGCGCAAATCGGCATGGAAAGGTTAGCGTTTTCTTTGGCGATACGGCGAATAAAACTGCGCATAAAACTCAGCCTATGGGGGAAAAATGACCCTAAGCGTGCCAAGGTCATGACTGCATCAGGATGTCGCAAATCAGGCAAAGCTCTGCCGCAAGCGCTTTGCCCCGTACGGAAGGGCGTGATGGCGTCCTCTTTACTTAAATCAGAATGTTTGCTAGGGGCGCCGTGACTCATGGCTTGGCCTCTGTAAAACTCGCATCATAAAAAGTTAACCAATTCAGCCCCATAATGGCATCGATTTCTTCTGTGGCAAAACCCACTTTGGCAAGACCATTTGCGATATTGGGAAAATCGCGAATGCCTTCAAACCAAGAGGGTTGATCCGGAAAGCCTGCTTGATCAGCGCTCCCCTCACCATAATCCATTTCTCTTGACCAGCGCCCATTCCGCATCCAAGTGACAACGCTGTCAGGCTGATTTTGGCAAAGATCAGAGCCTATGCCCAAAGATTTCACCCCATAGCGTTCTGCGGCCTCAGCGATCATCTTGCAAAAACTTTCTAGGCTACACGCACTGCCATCCTTAAGATGATGGGGATAAAGCGAAAACCCAATCATGCCCCCTTGATCCGTTAAGGCCTTGATAATCTCATGGGATTTGTTACGCCGTGCCGGATGCCACCATGACGGATTGGCATGGGTGATCGCAATAGGCCGGGTTGACAACGCGATAGCCTCAAAAGTTGAACGATCCGCCGAATGGCTCATATCCACGACAAGGCCGACTCTGTTCATTTCCGCGATGGCCTGTTTGCCAAATCGCGTCAGGCCGGGGTCTTCGGCCTCATAACATCCAGTCGCCAACAGTGATTGGTTATTATAACTCAACTGCATGAAGCGGCCGCCCAACTGGTGCAAGATTTCAATCAGGCCGATATCGTCTTCCATGGGCGCGCAATTTTGAAACCCATAAAAAATGGCTGTCCGGCCTGTGTCATGGGCAAGGCGCACATCATCGCCGGTTCTGCCATGCATCAATCGGTCAGGATGGGTTTCGATATAGCGGTTCCAAGTGATCATGTTTTCCACCGTCTGGCGAAAGTTTTCATGATAACAGATGGTGACATGAACAGCGGACAATCCAGCCTCAGCCATTTCAGAAAACAATTCAGGCGACCAATTTGCGTATTGCAAATTATCAATTCGGATAGGTGTCTGCGTTGTCATATCTTTATCCTTTTGATGATCCTAAAAGTGATCCTGCTCGTGAGTTGGGGCAAAGCATTATTCACATCATCATCGCAACAGTTACTATGGCAAAATTAGTTACCCTTAACAAGGATAGGCAATCAATTCTTTGGACAGTCTAATTGCCGCGCGCTAAATTAGACACCAATCGCATAGATGGGATGGTTTAGTTTTATAAGATCAGACCGCGTCACCTTTAGGGCTGATCATGAGGCATAGGCATGATACGCAAATTAATCGCAGAATGGTTAGGCACGTTTTTCCTGCTCGCAACAGTGGTGGGGTCAGGCATCATGGCGGAACAACTCGCAGGCGGAAATATGGCTATTGCCCTGTTAGGCAATACCATCCCAACTGGGGCTATTCTCTTTGTCTTAATCACCATGTTTGGCCCTATTTCAGGTGCGCATTTTAACCCTGCCGTCAGCCTAAGTGTCATGATCCAAAAAGCGATCTGTCCAGCTAGGGCAAGCGCCTATGTGTTAGCTCAGATTCTTGGCGGTGTGATGGGGGTGATGGCGGCGCATGTGATGTTTTCTCATCCTCTTATTGATCCCTCCACCACGATGCGAACGGGTTTTGGCCAATGGACAGGCGAGTTTATCGCCACCTTTGGCTTGATTGGGACAATCATGGCCTGCGTTAAGATGCGACCTCAAGCCGTTGCTACGGCGGTTGGTCTATATATCACCGCAG
The DNA here is from genome assembly GCA_023259875.1 of Alphaproteobacteria bacterium. Taxonomy (GTDB): domain Bacteria; phylum Pseudomonadota; class Alphaproteobacteria; order Puniceispirillales; family UBA1172; genus UBA12202. The sequence goes on along the minus strand of JALRFL010000230.1, from coordinate 11,861 downwards.
CCTATTGGTTCACCTCATCCACCTCATTTGCTAATCCAGCGGTAACCCTTGCGCGCAGCCTATCGGATACCTTTTCCGGAATATATCCAGGTCATGTTGCCGGGTTTATTATCGTTCAGCTGATAGCCGCTATTTTGGCGACTTGGGTTTTTGGCTGGCTGCTTGTTGATCAGACCGCATCTGAGGCAAGCGAAACATCATCACAGGAAAGGAAACATAGATGACTATCGTCGTTTACCACAATCCAAATTGCGGAACTTCACGCAACACCATTGAGATGATCCGCGCCGCAGGTGAGACCCCCATTGTTATTGAATATCTAAAAACTGGCTGGACTAAGCCGCAATTGTTAGGGCTTTTTGCCGCCGCCGGTCTTACCCCGCGCATGGCGCTTCGCACCAGCAAATCCCCCGCAGAGGAACTTGGCCTGTTAGACGAGGCCGTCACCGATGACGCTTTGCTTGACGCCATGGTTGCCCACCCTGTTTTGGTGAACCGTCCAATCGTCTGCTCACCTATGGGGGTGAAGCTTTGCCGTCCATCAGAAACCGTCCATGCGTTATTGCCTGGCCCATCGTCCTGACCCTAAACGCCATCCTCCACATCAAGAAAGCATTGAAAGGCAAGCATCAGATAGACGCTTTGCCCATGCATCACTATTCGCCTCTGTCCGCAACTGATCATTTCTGACCTCAATCAGAACTTGCGGCACGCCTTTAGGCTCAGCGTGCTGAATGACAAACCAATCTGTTTGGTCATCAACCTGATAAGGTTCATTAAAGCCAATGTTGATTTGGGGTTCTTCTGCGGCAATAATCGCCGCCATTTGCCGCGCATAGGCCGCGCCATTTCGATAAAGGAAACTCATATGCCATGGGCGTAAAAACCCATCCATTTCAGGGGTAAAGCTGTGAATACAGACAACAAGACGAAGATCTGGCCGCGCCATTTCACGGTGACAAAGCTGATCATAGGGTTGAAAAATCTCATCCACACGCGCTTGTTTTTCAGCCGCGCTTAAACCTATGTTGCCGGGGATAGGGATATGGTCGCTTTCCTCACGGATGGATTGTGGGGATAATGGCCTGCGGTTACAATCAATGACTAAGCGGCTATAATTTTGCCAGATCAGCCCAGCGCCTAATTGATCGGCTATTTTTCGCGAAAGACTAGCACCGCCAATATCCCAAGCAATATGCTGCTGTGATAAATCAAAATCCGCACTAAACCCCAACCTACCCAAGCGCTTTGGGATGGCTAGTCCAGCGTGTTCACAAATAATCAAAATCTCAGGCCGCTGGGTTGGGGCAAGATATTCTGCCGCTGGCGGATCATCCGCTTGAAGAAGGGTGCTTTGATGTTCTGATCGTGATGACATTACCAAGGGGGCCAATAAGAAAACGCGGTAATGGTATTTTGCGAATAATTGCCTTGCGGCGTCAATACCGAAATTGCTTTATGGCCTCACAAACCCATCAGAACTGGCCGTGATCAAAACCCCCAACAAAAATACCCCATCATCATAATTCATCACATTTTGGCCTAATCATCGCAACATTGGTGGCCTGTAATGAGGTCTTAAACAGCGTCAGGGAGGAGTGATGATCATGATGTGGTTGCGAGTAAGTTGTGTGGTTTCGGTTTTCATGGCAGGGGTTTTCAGCGCGGGGTTTGCCTTGGCCCAGAGTTGCCCTGATTTGAAATCCGCAAGCAAAATATCCGGCTTTGATTTGTCGCCTTTTGAAGATCAGGAATGGGAGATCACCACCAAAGAGGGGTTCTTTTATGTCTATATTGATCCGGAATATTGCCTCTTTGTGCTAAAAGCACGAATGGGTGATCATAGCATGGATGAGATAGCGATTGCTAATCACTGGAATCAGGAACAGGCCATCTCAACTGCTTATATCAAGGATGGCGCGTTGTGGTTGCGGTCATCTGCCTATCTGCATAACGCGAGTGAAAAATTGCTAGCAGCTAATCTGTTTCTCTTTGATATCATGGCACAGGAATTCTCAACTGTCTTGAAACAAGATGTGAAATCAAAAACCGCGCTGTAATCTGTTAGCATCAGGGATTTTTATCAGATTTATAATTAAAAAATAATGAATTAGGACTAGACCCTTTCTCTAAAATTAGTATCATAATTCAATAAGATAATATTGTTTTGGGGGTTATTGTGCGACTGATTGGCGTTGATGTTGGCGGAACATTCACAGATGTAGTTTTCTTTGATGCGGAAACAAACACTACCCTCACTCATAAAACTCCCACCACTCCACAAAATCCTTCCCTTGGGGTGATGAATGGCATTAATGAGCTATGCCGCCGCTTTTCTATTGATCGCAAAACCATTAATCACATTTATCATGGCACCACCACCGCCACCAACACCATGCTGGAACATGACGGGGCAGAATGTGGCATGATCACCAACGAAGGTTATCGGGATATTATTCACATTGGGCGGCACCAACGGCCGCAACATTTCTCGATTCAACAGGAAATTCCTTGGCAAGATCGGCCTCTTGTTAAACGGCGTTGGCGCAAGACCGTGGCGCACCGTATTACACCGCCAAGTGGGGAAGTGTTAACCCCCCTAGACGAAGATGGCGTTCGTGCTATCGCCGCGCATTTCAAGGAAAACAATATCCGGTCGATTGCGATTTGTTTTCTGTTCGCGTTTCTTGACCCAAGCCATGAACATCGGGCGCGTGATCTGGTGCTTGAGGTGTATCCTGATGCGTTTGTGACTTGTTCATCAGATGTTTCACCACAGTTCAGGGAATTTGAACGGTTCACCACCACCGCGATCAATGCCTTTATCGGGCCTAAAGTCCGAGACTATGTCACCATGCTTGAAGACAGCATTGCCAAAGAAGGATATGGCGCTGATCTTCATATCATGGGCTCAAATGGTGGGCTTGCCACCTCATCCATGGTGGCGGAGCGCCCTGTTTTAACCATCCTAAGTGGCCCTGCCGCAGGGGTAATGGGTGGGGCATGGTCAGGTGGGCAATCGGGCAGACATTCCTTAATCACTTTTGATGTTGGCGGCACTTCTGCGGATATTGGCATCATTCAGAATGGCCAATTTGCTGAGGCATCACCGCGTGACACTTGGATCGCTGGCTTTCCTTTGATGGTCCCAATGATTGATATTCATACCATTGGCGCAGGCGGCGGCTCGATTGCCTTTAAGGATAAGGGTGGCGCTTTCAAAGTTGGCCCGCGTTCAGCCGGGGCAAGACCCGGGCCAGCCTGCTATGGGTTTGGCGGCGATTTGCCTACTGTCACAGATGCCAATCTGGTTTTAGGCAGGCTTGATCCAGATAATTTCCTTGGCGGTGAGATGAAACTTGATCTGGCAGCGTCAACAAAAGTCATTGATAAATTGGCCAGCGAACTTGGCATAGAACGCCACGCCTGCGCGGAGGGAATTACCACGATTGTGAACTCTGCCATGGCAAACGCCATCCGGTCGCGCACCGTGCAAAGAGGGCTTGACCCGCGTGAGTTTTCGCTCATGGCATTTGGTGGTGGCGGTCCCCTTCAGGCGTGCGAGGTCGCCGCGTTGCTCGCCATCCCTGAGGTTATTGTTCCGCCTCATCCCGGCATTACCTCGGCTATTGGTTTGCTGACCACGGATATTAAATATGATGCCATCCGCACCGCGTTTCAGGTTTCCGGACAAGTGGACCACAGCCGAGTGGAAACCATGTTTAACGAGATGGAAAGCCAATTAGCCCATCAGTTTGACGCCGATAACATTCCACAAGAAAACGTCCGCTTTATGCGCTATGCCGATATTCGCTATGTTGGGCAAGGTTATGAATTGCGCGTCAAGATAGACAGTGATCGTTTTGATACGGCGGCAGAACAGGCTTTGTTCTCACAATTTGAAGATCAACACCAAACCGAATATGGCAGATCATTCCCTGACAGCCCTAAGGAAATTGTCAATGTCCGCGTATCAGGGGTTGGGCTATCCACCAAACTGGAAAAACAAGACAAACCTGAAGCCGATCAAAAGGATCATGCCTTGCTTAAAACCACAGAATGCGTGTTTCGGGTGGGGGCAGAACTGATCACCGCGCCAACGAATATCTATGATCGTTCCAAAATGCCTGCAGGATCAGAATGGGAAGGTCCAGCGATTATCCTGCAACAAGATACCACCACCGTAGTGCGGCCGGGTGACCGTTTTCGCATTGATGACAATGGCAATATGTTAATTTCTATTAGCATATAACAGGATAATTGGAGAGTATGGCTATGACAAATCTATCATCATCCCCCACCAGCATTGATCCCGTTACCGCTAGTGTCATCCAAGGCGCATTACAAAATATCGCCATTGAAATGGGCTATAAACTGATGCGGATGTCGTATTCGTCCATCATTCGGGAATCCGAAGATTTTGGCACCGCCTTAACTGACGCTACCGGAAATCAGTTGGCGGAATCGGTGCAATCCACGCCATTACAATCAGGGCCTATTCCCGGTTATGTCCAGAATGTGATCAAAGTGTTTTCAGAACGCGGCGTCAGTTTTAAGCCCGGCGATGTGATCATGCACAATGATCCTTATGGCGGGGCTAGCCATGGGCCTGATATCGCGCTTATTGTTCCGGTTTTTTATGATGACCAGTTGATCGGATTTTCTGGAACAACCGCGCATCATTTGGATGTTGGTGCGCTTAGCCCCGGCAGTTGCGGCATTGTTGACGCGATTGATGTCTATGCCGAAGGGTTGCAGTTCAAAGCCATTAAAGTTTATGACGGCGGCGTCCGAAACGAGGCGGTTTGGCAAATCCTCAAAGATAATGTGCGCGCCCCCGGCATGGTTGTTGGGGATATGGAAGCTCAAGTGGCGGCCTGCCAGATTGGGGCAGATCGGTTTATTGATTTGGTTGAGCGTTATGGCCTCAAAGCCGTCAATGATGCCAGCGAAGCGCTTATGGATTATTCTGAACGCCTGATGCGGCAAGCTATCAAAGATGTACCCGATGGTGTCTATCATGCCACCACTTGCATTGATGGGTTCCTTGATGATCCAGATCGTCGTGATCTTCCCCTCGCTGTGACCATCACCATTACCGGGGATGAAATGCTGGTTGATTTGACAGGAACAGCGCCGCAAGTTTCTGACCGTCCTATTAACATGCCTTTGGTTGGGACGGTGGATATTTCCATCTGGCTGACTATTCGGTCCGTTTTATTGGATTCAGATATTTACGGATATATTCCACAAAACTCTGGATTAACGCGGCCTATCAAACTTCATGTGCCTAGAGGCTGTCTTGCTAATCCCATTTTTCCAGCCCCTGTGATCGCACGCTTCACCCCCGGAAATCAATTGGCTGATACGGTAATGAAGGCCTTGGCCGAGGCGGTTCCTGAACAAGTGTCAGCCGGAATTGGCAACCTTAAGGTGATTGCTTTTTCTGGACTCAAAGAAGAATCCCACTGGGTGCATATGGAAATCTTTGAAGGCTCTTACGGGGGACGGTTTAATCGTAATGGTATGGACGCGGTAGATACGCTTTATGCCAATACCCGAAACAACCCGATTGAGGATATTGAGAGCCATTTGCCTATGCGCGTCACACGCTATGAATTGCGTGAGGATACTTCTGGCGCAGGCCGAACCCGTGGCGGTCTTGGGGCTTGCCGTGCGTTTCAATTTCTTGAACCCGGTGGATTTTCAGTTGAAGGGGAAGGCCACCGGTTTGCCCCATGGGGTTTTCGTGGAGGCAAAGATGGCCAGACCGCTGAGCTGCATCTGATCCATGCGGATGGTAAATCCGAAGCGCTCACATCCAAAGTGCCTTATCACACTACCGAGATTGGCGACACTTTCTTTGCTATCGGGCCATCCGCAGGGGGTTATGGTGATCCGGCTGAACGCGACCCCAACGATATTCTCGAAGATGTGCTTGATGAACTGATCAGCCCTGAATCCGCAGAACGCGATTATGGGGTAGTTATCCGCAACGGCAAGATTGATGATGAAGCCACCAGAAAGCTGCGTTCCGCATGACTAGGCGATTAATAGCGGCGGCTGCGCAAATGGGGCCAATTTCACGAAGCGAAACACGCGAAAGCTGTGTTCGGCGGATGATAGAAATGATGCGCGAAGCCGCGGCAAAAGGGGCGCGGTTTATCGTCTTTCCCGAATTGGCATTGACCAGTTTTTTTCCGCGCTGGATCATTGATGATCAGGCGGAACGCGATCAGTGGTATGAAGAGCAAATGCCAAACCCTGCGGTAAAACCCTTGTTTGATATGGCCGCTAAATTGGGGGTTGGGTTCAATTTAGGCTATGCAGAAAAAACACAAGAAGACGGCGCAACCCGATATTTTAATACCGCAATTCTAGTGGATGCTAACGGTAAAATTTGCGGCAAATACCGTAAGGTGCATTTGCCAGGGCATAAAGAACCGCAACCCGGGCGCCGCCATCAGCATCTCGAAAAACGCTATTTCGAACAAGGCAATTTGGGGTTTCCTGTCACACCGATGATGGATTGCCGCATGGGGATGTTAATTTGCAATGATCGCCGCTGGCCTGAAGGCTGGAGGGTTTTGGCTCTGCAAGCAGCAGAACTTGTCTGTCTTGGGTATAACACCCCGAATGACCATAGCGGTTTTCCCGAGGTGGATGCCTTAGCTGATTTTCATCATGTGTTATCAATGCAGAGTGGGTCTTATCTCAATTCGGTCTGGTCGATAGCCACCGCGAAATGCGGTAACGAAGAAGGATCATCCATGATAGGAAACAGCGTTATCGTTGCCCCATCAGGTGAGGTTATTGCCCAATCACAAACCCTTGAGGATGAGGTGATATGCGCTGATATGGATTTGGACATGGCCACACAATATCGCCAAACCTTTTTTGATTTTGCGCGTCACCGCGCCCCAGAATGCTATGGCCTTATCACCCATCGCAAGGGCGCCTCACCTGACCCTGATGATAGTTAAGGCCACCATTCTGGGCTTTTGCAGTTTACTTCTGTTTGGTCAATTCATAAACCGCGGAGTCGGTCAGAACAAGTTTCCAATGTGGATCAATCACCAAAGTCGTTGTTTCTTCCTCAATCACCGCTGGGCCTTGAATATGATCACCAGCCCCAAGTTTTGAGCCATCATAGATAGGGGTTTCTATCCGCGCGCCATCACTGGAAAAGACAACTTTCCGTGATCCTGTTTTTGCCGCATCCGCGCCGTTTCCTTTGGATTGTTTCATGCGTTCCGGACGCTCAACACGGCCAACGATGGTGCTTTCCACATTCACAACCTCAATCGCGCTATGGCGTTCGGAATACATATAAAGCTCTTCATGACGCTCATGGAAAGCTTCTACCAATGTGGAAATAGAACTTGGCGTGATATCAAAGGCATCGACTTCAACTGTGCACTCATGCACCTGCCCCGTGTAGCGCATATCCAGTGTTCGGGTAATATGAATATCCTTTTCGGCAAAACCGTCTTTAGTCAGTTGGTCACGGCCACGGGATTCCAGCCCATCAAACAGGCCTTGCAGAGTGACATCGACATTTTCACTATCCAGCCGGTATGGGGCTGGCGCCATGAAATTATATTTCACATCCGAAATGATTTGCCCATAAGCACATAGCCCTGATGCCAGTTTAGAAATCAGAATACGGTCAATGCCAATCTCATTTGCTAATGCGGTGATATGCGCACCCGTCGCACCCCCAGCGCCCATCAGAACAAAATCACGGGGATCATATCCGCGTTCCACCGAAACCCGGCGGATACCGTTAACCATGTTGTTGTTTACAATAGTGAACATCCCATGCGCCGCGCGTTCCAAAGATAGGCCAAGCGGCTCACCAATATGGGTCATGATGGCCTTAACGGCTTTATCATAATCCAGTTGAAGCCGGCCACCCACCAGACCCCCGGGGCTAAGATAACCTAGCACCAGATTAGCGTCGGTTGTTGTTGGCATTTCACCACCCTTGCTGTAACAGGCAGGGCCCGGTTCAGACCCAGCAGATTGCGGGCCCATTTGCAACAGACCCATTTCATCAATCCAGCCGATTGATCCACCCCCTGCACCAAGGGTTTCCACCTGAATCATGGGGATGCCAATGCGGTAGCGAAGAAAATCAATATTCTTATTCACATTGGCCTTACCGTCATGGGCAAGGGTAATATCAAATGAGGTGCCGCCCATATCAATAGTGATAATATTTTTATCACCCCACGGCTCGGCGATAAATGTCGCCGCTTGTGGGGCAGAGGCAGGCCCAGAATTAATCGCATAAACCGCCTGACTGGCCACTGTCTCACCCAAGGCAAGGCCACCATTTGATTGAAAAAACCGAACTGGTTTTTCTGATCCTAGCGATTGAAAATAATCATCAATAGCGCCCACATATTTTTGCAAAATAGGGGCTAGATACGCATTGACCAATGCGGTTGAGGTTCGGGTGTATTCGCGCACCTGCGGATAAAGTTGACTGCCCACCGTTAAATGCACATCTGGTAGCATGTCACGGACAATCTCTGCCGCGCGATTTTCATGTTCCGGATAGAGAACAGACCAGACGAATGATATGACCACCGATTCCACGCCTTCTTTCTTAAAGACTTCACACGCGGCGCGCACATCGTCCTCGTTCATTGGGGTTCTGACCTCGCCCGTTGAGATCACCCGTTCTTCGACCCCTTTGCGCAGATAGCGTGGGCTTAGCATAACCGCAGGTGGATAATGCGGATCATAACGATAGCCGTCTTCTTTGTGACCAAGACGAATTTCAATGGAATCTTCATGGCCTTTGGTACAGATCAGCCCAGTTTTAGCGCCGCGATGCGTGATCAATGCGTTCAATCCAACCGTTGTTCCATTGATACATAAATCTGATTGTGACACCAGTTCAGTCGCGGAAACCCCGGCTCTGGCTTCGATTTCTGCAAGCCCATTGCGGATAGCCTCTGTCGGGTCATGTGGTGTGGATAACACCTTAAACAACTGCACATCACCATCAGGTTTGGATAAAATAAAATCGGTAAAGGTGCCGCCAGCATCAATTCCTAAACGATATTTTTGCGTCATGTTCTACTCCTCTACCTAGGCGTGTTTTGCCCGAAGCGCCTGCGTTGCCGCAGCATCAACTTGCAGATTTTTGAAATCGGAAAACACAACCCCATAATCCATTTTAGCGCCCTTTTCGCTCACCAGACCGTTTCGGGCATCTTGAACCACGCGATCAATATCGCGTTCAAACGGATTGCCAAAACCGCCACCACCTGGATTCATATTGGCGGCTTTTTCCCCTGGCATGATCTGTTCGATGACTGAAAAAACTTCAGGGCTTCTCTCTAAAGAAGGAGTTTGCCATTCACGGTTTAGATTTACGCCTGCCGCATTGGTGCGTAGGTGTCCTAATACTGAGCCATCGGGATTCATATTCGGTACAACCCAAAATACACAGTCGTCTAGCAACTGACCGGCCAACGCATCTTCCAGATCAAGCAGTCGTGCTAGCATCCCTTCGACAAACCACTCAGCCATAGTCTCACCTGGGTGCTGTCGAGCGGTTACCCATAGATTGTACTTAGCTGTGGTCGGATCTCCGATGCGCAAAACATTGAGATCTCTACCTTCAAGTGTTGTGCCGATATCCAAAATTTCACAGCGATCAGATTGTGAGGCGGCCGCTAACAAATCTAAATGTTGCTCATAGCTGTAAGGTGCAAAGTAGGCATAATAGATACTTTGTTGCTCTGGGGTATGATCAATAATCAGCTCACCTTGATCATAGCGAGTCGTGGACACTCTAAACCACTCTTTACGATCATAGGAGGCGACCACATGATAACCATCCCATCCCCCAACATAGGCAGCGTCGCCAGCATTCAATATGCGCATCCGCACAGCTTGCCCAGCGACATTTTGCACTCGAAAATAAAACCACTGAAAGAAGTCAGAGTGACGATCTTTACGAATTTTGAGTTGAATATCGCGCACATTCTCAGTTGAGATAGTCTCGATATTGCCCGCATCAAACTGACTAGATACTTTAATCATGATATTCCTCTGACACTCATGCGATTAAATTCGCCCTTCTTCAACAGCATGACACGCCACTTGAGTGCCATCTGTTTGCGCTTTTAATATCGGAACTTCTCGTTTACAACGCTCATTAGCATGAGGGCAACGTCCATGAAATACACATCCCGAAGGTAAATTAACAGGCGTAGGTACCTCACCTTTCAATTTAATATAATCTGGACGGTCATCTTCCAAACGCGGGATCGCAGAAAGCAAAGCTTGCGTATACGGATGCCTTGGCTGTGAGAACAAGTTTTTAGTTACCGCCACTTCACAAACCGTTCCCAAATACATCACCACAACACGTGTACCAAAATGTTCAACGACAGAGAGGTCATGTGTAATGAAAAGGTATGTCAGATTACGTTGCTCTTGGGCATCCATCATCAGATTGAGCACCTGAGCCTGAATAGAAACATCCAGTGCTGAGATAGGCTCATCCGCCACTATAAACTCAGGATCGACAGCAAGTGCACGAGCAATACTGATACGCTGACGCTGTCCGCCTGAGAATTCATGCGGGTAACGTTCCCCCCAACTCGCATCCACACCTACAGAAAACATCACTTCGTGCGCTTTATCCCGCACTTCGAGCGGCGATAAGGTTGGGTTATGAAACTGAATGGGCTCTTGTAACGTTTGAATAATCGTCATTCGCGGGTTTAACGATGCGTAAGGATTTTGGAAAATCATCTGCATCTGCTTTCGGTACGGCAGCATTTCGCGATCACTGAGATTATCAATACGCTCTCCACGATAGTGAATCTCACCCGCACTTGGGGATAATAACCCCATCACGGTACGAGCAACGGTCGACTTTCCGCAGCCAGATTCCCCTACTACGCATAACGCCTCACCTTGCATAACATCTAATGTCACACCATTGATGGCATGAACATACTCTCGATGTCTGACAATCTTGCCGCCTTTAAACTGTAACTGATCGAGCAGATCGCCTGAGATTGAAAAGCGCTTATAAATATCACGAATCTGAACAAGTGAAGTTGCTTTATCCGACATATTACACCTCTTCACTCATGATTTTGTTTTCACGCTTTAGTTCGGCAACTAAATGACAGGCCACTTGGCAATTCCCCGATGGCGTAAACGTAGGCAAGTTATGTTTACACACCTCCATCACATACTCACATCTAGGATTGAATGAGCAACCTTTAGGAATACGCTGCAAAGGAGGCATTGAACCTTTAATTTGGTTGAGCTTTTTCCCTGGCAGTGCCATCTGTGGTAAAGCGTTCATCAAGCCTTGTGTATATGGGTGTTGAGCATCATTAATAATCTCTTTTGTTGGCCCTTGCTCAATAATTCGCCCAGCGTACATCACCAACATTTTTTTCGTGACCTGAGAAACAACGCCCAAGTCATGCGTGATCAAAATCAGAGACACATTGTTTTGTTCACATAGATTCAGCATGAGATCCATAATTTCAGCCTGAATCGTGACATCCAGTGCCGTCGTTGGCTCATCTGCGATAATAATATCGGGGTCTAGTAACAAACCAATGGCAATCACAATACGCTGACGCATCCCCCCAGATAACTCATGAGGGTATTGGTCTAAACGTTTTTCAGGCGATGGGATTTGCACTTGCTTAAGCTTTTGTAACGCAATCGCTCTTGCTGCAGCCTGATTAATTTTCCGGTGAGCCAATAGGCACTCAATCATCTGATCACCAATCGTGAGAACGGGATTGAGTGTCATCATCGGATCTTGGAAGATCATCGAGATTTTATTACCACGAATAGCCCGCAACTCA
>JALRFL010000090.1 GCA_023259875.1 Alphaproteobacteria bacterium | reverse complement strand
GCGGCAAGCGCGTTATGTCCTTGGATTGCGGAACATAAATCAGCGGTCTCACCAAGAATGGCTGTCGCAAAGCGATTGGCATGAACCGAGGTGATCCCATGATCACTTCTGATCTCAATCAAATCCGCGATAATGTTGAGGCGCTCGGTTGGGTACAAGCGGCCAGAGTGGAACGCCATTTCCCCAAAGGCTTAGTTATTCATTTGGAAGAACGCCAAGCCTTGGCGCTTTATCAAAGCGCTGAAGGCCATCAGGTCATAGACACGAATGGTGAGGTGATTCAGGGGGTTAAAATTGAGGACTTCCGCCATCTGCCTGTGATTAGCGGAACCAAAGCGGAAACCAAAGCCAGAGGCATTATCGCCATCTTGGAAACTGAGGCTGATCTTTATAACGAGGTATGGTCGCTGGCCTATCGTTCTGAGCGGCGCTGGGATGTGTATCTTGGCGATAACATTCGCATCATGTTGCCAGAAAAAGACCCCTTAAGCGCGTGGCAAAAACTGGCAAAAATGGATCGTCAGCATAAGCTCACCCAACGCAACACCGTAGATATTGATCTGCGTGTTCCCGGTCAAATCATTATCAAACCCGATCAGCCCATCAAACCAAAAGGTAGCCAGACATGAGTCTCATGCCGCGTCTTTCCAACCTGCTGAAAAATAACCGTCATCGCAACGGCACCGTTGCTGTCTTGGATATCGGAAGCAGTAAAGTTGTTTGTATGATAGCCCAGAGTGATGGGTCATCACAGCCTGTCATTCGCGGCATTGGCCAACACGCATCCCATGGGATCAAGCGCGGTGAAGTGGTCGATATCTCTCAGCTTAGCCTTGCTGTTGGAAAAGCGGTTGAGGCCGCAGAACGCATGGCAGGGATATCCATAGATCAAGTCGTTGTGGGGATATCAGGCGCAGGCCAAAGGTCAAACATTCGCCGCCATCATGTGGATGTTGCCACAGGCGAGGTGATTGAACGCGATATCCGGCGGCTGTTTCGTCTCGATTTTGATTACCCGGAGGCCGAAGGCAGGGTTAATCTGCACCGATTGCCAATCCAATTCACTCTTGATCAAGTGGGCGGTATCCGCAACCCCCTTGGGATGTTCGGTCAGACCCTTGGTATCTCTATTTGTGCCATCAGCGCGTCTAGCGCGGCGTTACGGAACATTCAAATGGCGGTGGAACGCAACCATCTGCAAATCGAAGACTATGTGTCTAATATCTATGCTTCTGGCCTTTCCTCAATGCTGGAAGATGAGCGTGACCTCGGCGCGACGGTGATTGAGATTGGTGGCGGCGTCACCAGTTTAGGATATTTTGTTGATGGTCAGCTTAATTATCTGGATAGCGTGCCTCTAGGCGGCGCCAGTATCACCAATGACATCGCCAGAGGATTATCAATCCCTGTTGATGAAGCCGAACGGATCAAAACCCTCAAAGGTAGTGTTCTTGCCGCCACCGGAGATAGTGATGAAATGCTGACCTTGCCGATGCTAGGTCATGATAAATCCATGCCGCTTTCTGTTGAAATTGGCGTTTTGGGTGAAATCATCCGCGCCAGAGTGGAAGAAATCCTAGAATTGTTGCTGATGCGGCTGGAAAAGGCTGGATATTCCGCCGCCGCCGGACAGCGCATCATGCTGGTAGGTGGAGCCGCGCAATTGCCGGGAATGAAAGAGTTCACCGCCACGATGATTGGCCGTTCTGTCAGAGTTGGACGCCCATCAGGGGTCATTGGCCTTGCCGAAGCCACAGGCGGGGCGGCCTTTGCCTCAACCATTGGGCTTATCCAATACAGTTTTAATGATCACCTGCTTGAACCCACGCTTGCCGATGCTACCCCTGCCGGACGAACCCGGCGGTTTGGGCAAATTGGCACTTGGTTCAAGCAATATATTTGGGACGCCGGAAGCCGATGAAAGACGCATTTTTTCATCTTCAGCCCATGACTGATCCGGCTCTTTGTTCGGGAGTAGCGTGTTGCAGGCGTTTCCCGAGCGCTAACAGTACCGTTGCTTATTCATGGAAAAGCAACATTAACATCATCAACCGATGAATGAGGAGATCATACCATGACTCTTAATATCTCAATCCCCAGCTCGACTGAGGAACTGCGCCCCAAAATCACCGTGATTGGTGTTGGTGGGGCTGGCGGTAATGCCGTCAACAATATGATTGAAGCCCAATTAGAAGGCGTTGAGTTTCTGGTCGCCAATACCGATGGACAGGCCCTAGCCGCATCACTGGCGCCACGAAAAATTCAACTTGGCCGCCAACATACCGAAGGCCTAGGCGCTGGCTCAAAGCCTGAAATTGGTCGCCTCGCGGCTGAAGAAAGCCTAGAGGAAATCATGGCCGAACTGGCAGACAGCCACATGGTGTTCATCACCGCCGGCATGGGTGGCGGAACTGGTACAGGTGCCGCCCCTGTGATTGCACGCGCCGCCAGAGAGCAAGGCATCCTCACGGTTGGTGTTGTGACCAAGCCATTTGATTTTGAAGGCACCCCAAGAATGCGGCTAGCCAACGAAGGCATCGAAGAATTGCAAGCCTATGTGGATACCCTGATTATTATTCCTAATCAGAATTTGTTCCGTCTTGCGAATGAACGCACGACCTTTACCGATGCTTTTGCCATGGCCGATAATGTCCTGCATCAAGGCGTATCCGGTGTTACCGATCTGATGATCAAGCCTGGCATGATCAATCTGGATTTTGCTGATATTCGTTCGGTGATGACCGAAATGGGCAAAGCCATGATGGGAACTGGTGAAGCGTCTGGCGAAGGCCGGGCAACCAACGCCGCCGAGGCCGCGATCCATAATCCGCTACTGGATGAAACCACGCTTCACGGGGCTCAAGCCTTGCTGATCAATATCACTGGCGGATCGGATATGACCTTATTTGAGGCAGATGAAGCCGCAAACCATATCCGTAAGGAAGTGGATAGCGACGCGATCATTATCTTTGGTGCTATTATTGACGAAAGAATGGAAGGCATCATGCGCGTTTCCGTTGTGGCAACAGGAATGGAAGCAGGAAGCCAAGCCGCACGCCCACCATTTCATCACCGCATGGCAGAGGCAACAAGCCGCGCAACAGCAGAGACCAGCGCACAAGACCCTGCCCCTTTCTATCTGACTCGCCGCAAAGAAGGCGTTGTTGAGAGCGTCATAGCACCAGCGTCGGAAACGCCTTTGGCTCCTCAAGCGTCTTCTGTTGAGGATAGCCCTTCTGTTGCTGAAATCGCTGCGGCTACGGCAATCCCATCAGAGGCTAGTGACAGGGGCTTTGCCTCACTTCTAACCGCCTCATCACTGCCTGACACAGACACTTCTGAAGGCATGGAGGATATAGCGGCGATGGAAGATGATAACCAGCTAAGCATGATGACCATGTCTGAGCCTTTATCAGAAGCAAGCGCCGAGCCTGTGTCCGAATATGAGGCGATGGAAACCTCTGAAAGCGAGTCTTCCCCATCTGCTGAAACACAGCCCTTGGCTGATGCCAACGCCCAAGCGGAAACCCCAGTGGAAGAAGAAGAGCCTTTCACCCTTGGCAAAACGGTGGATATCCCTGCCGAAGACGCACCGCAACAGGCCGAAAGCACTAGCCTGATGCGCCATATCACCCGAATGTTCTCGTCAAAATCTGCAGACACTAAGCCAGCGCAGACAGAACAGGCAGAACAAAGCGAAGCCAAAGACGATGTGGTCGCCAGTCAAAAAATTGAGCCCATCTTAAATTGGTCAGAAGACAATAAGCTGCCAGCATCAGGGGACGAAGAGCATCACACAGCATCAGCAAGTCATGATCAAATTGATTTGCAGAAAGATGCGAACGAACCTGAACTGGATATCAACAACCAGAACAGCGAGTTTGATCTGGAAATACCTGCGTTCCTTCGCCGTCAGGCAAATTAAAAACGCAATGGTATGATCACCATTTTTGATTGGTTACCGATCTGCAACAATCGGTAACCAATTGTGATTTGCCCCCATCACGAAAATCCATATTTTGTAATAAGAGCAATGGGATAGATCGTGATTGATTTTCAAAACACCATTAATACATCGGTAACGCGTAGTGGTATTGGCCTGCATTCGGCAAGGCTTGTTGACCTCACCATTCATCCTGCGCCTGCAAATACAGGTATTGTCTTTCGGCGCACTGATCTCGCAGGCATCGATCCCACCATCCCTGCCCATATCAGCAATGTGGCTGATGTCTCTCTCAATACCAGCATCTGTAACAGCGATGGGGCAGTGGTTGGCACGATTGAACATTTGATGGCGGCCTTTGCCGGATGTGGCATTGATAATGCCTATGTGGATGTTTCTGGTCATGAGCTTCCTGCCTTTGACGGCAGCTCTTTGCGGTTTTGCGAAATGCTGGCCGACGCTGGCAAAACCGTTCAAAGAGAAGAACGCCGTTATCTCAAAGTCCTGAAGCCCATTGTGGTCACAAAAGACTGCTCAGAGCTTAGCATTACGCCTTCGGATATGCTTCAGATCTCGGTTAAGATTGACTTTAGCGACCCTATGATCGGTGCTTCACAATATTTTTATGTCCATGATGATAACAGTTTCAGCAATGAACTGGCCTCTGCTAGAACCTTTTGCCTCTATGATGATGTTTCGCGAATGCGCGCCGCAGGATATGGAATCGGGGGGTCTTTGGAAAACGCCATTGTCGTTAAAGACGGCCAGATGCTGAATGAAACCCCGCTTCGTTACACGGATGAATTTGTTCGCCACAAAACCCTTGATTGTTTGGGGGATCTACGGCTGGCTGGATATGGTCTTATTGGCCATGTCACGGCAAATCGCCCCGGCCACCGGATGAACTCTGAACTTCTGAAGGCGTTGTTTTCTGATCCTGACGCCACGATCCTCGTAACCAAGTCAGAATTGAACCAAGCCATCGAAAAAGTCGCTTAAGCCGGGATTAAAGATTTTTTCAAAGTTTTTCCTGAATGTGCTTTGATTGCGCCCGTCATCATCGTAAGGTATAGAAAGCGTATCTTGGAAGAATGGAGTGTATCCTTGCGTCATCCGCTCGTGAAAAATCTATCGCTGGTCTGGCTCGGTTGTTTTCTGATCCTTGCCGGATGTGCAAGTGGCGAAGACAGTCTTGAACAAGTTGAACGCCCTGCTGAGGAGCTTTATAACGAAGCCCTTGATACCGCAATAAATGGCGACCCCCTTAAGGCGGCCCCTCTGTTTGATGAGGTGGAACGCCAGCACCCCTATTCTATTTGGGCAACCCGATCACAATTAATGGCCGCGTGGGCGCTCTATCAGAGCAATGATTACGGCTCCGCTATCGCCGCCCTTAATCGTTTTATTGAACTTAACCCCGCGCATCCGGATGTCGATTATGCCTATTATCTTCGTGGGCAATCCTATTACGAACAGATCGTCGATGTTGAGCGTGACGCCAGCATGACGGTTGAGGCTAAACTGGCCTTTGAAGCCTTGCTTAACCGTTTTCCAAACAGCAAATATGCGCGTGATGCGCAATTAAAAGTTGACCTCACTTTGAGCCACTTGGCCGGTAAAGAAATGGCTGTTGGCAGATTCTATCTCAAAGCTGGTCACTATGACGCCGCCTTGCGCCGTTTTGCCAAAGTGATTGAAGAATACGAAACCTCAAATCAAGTGCCCGAAGCGCTGTATCGCATGGTGGAAGGCTATCTGGCCTTAGGATTAGATAACGAAGCCGAGCGCTCCGCCGCGGTTCTGCAATATAATTTTCCGAGCTCGATTTGGACAGAGCGCATGGCCTATCTGATTGAAAACCCGTCAGAGGATTATGATCCCTCATTGTTGAGGTCACTTTATGGCCGGGCAACTTCTTGGTTTTAATTGATGCTGACGCTTCTCGCTGTTCGCAATGTTGTGCTGATAGAAGCACTTGATCTGGAATTCCGATCAGGCTTAACCGTACTAACTGGCGAAACTGGGGCTGGCAAATCTATTCTTTTGGATGCGTTAGGACTGGCTTTGGGAAGCCGTGCCAATTTTGGTCTCATTGGGCCTGCTGGAAACAGCGCAGAAGTAACAGCCATCTTCACGCCGCCCTCACAGCATCCGGTTTGGGACAAATTAGAGGCCGCAGGCATTGACGCCAATGATCATCAAGACCTGATCATGCGCCGGCGATTGCGTGATGGGAAATCAACTGCGCTTATAAATGATACGCCTGTTGGGCTTAATGTGATGCGCGAATGCGGCGATACCTTGGTTGAAATTCAAGGCCAATTCGAAGGCCGAGGATTGCTGGACTTAAGCACCCATGGCGTGTTGTTAGACCGTTTTGCTGGCCATAGTCACCTGTTGCGCGATTGCCAACACACCTGGCAGGAATGGCAAGCAGCAATCACCCATTATGAAACCGCCGCCACCACCCGAAAAGAAGCCGAAGCCAATGCCGCTTGGCTCAAAGATGCGGTTGAACAGCTTGATCACCTAGCCCCAGAGGCTGGCGAAGAAAGCAAGCTGATGGTGGGTCCGGCGGCGATGATGACCTCGCTCGACATGCGCGGCTTTTCGGTGTCGGTCTATCCGCTCAGCGCCGAAGACCATGCGTGGCTCTCGGCGCCCTGCGCTCCCGCCGCTTGGCCGGGCTGCAAGACCGTTGCGCCGGTGCGCCTGCTC
>JALRFL010000089.1 GCA_023259875.1 Alphaproteobacteria bacterium | reverse complement strand
CAATATTCTCAAGCAAGCTAACAAAGCTAACCCTTTGAGATGGATCAACAGGGGCTCTCACCTTAATAGATGAGCTATCAAGGGAAACCGCAACACCTTCACCAAAAATCTCATTAATGGTTTCTGCGATATTGGTGGCTGTGCTGAAATCCCCCTGATGCAAATTAAGAATGATATTCTCAGAGCTTAAAAATGGGGTGTCCACCATGCGTTCCACCACCGCCCCATTAGGAATACGGCCTACTGTGGGGATGTTTACAATGACGGATGATCCATCATTGCCTGTTACCCCTAATCCGCCAACCACCAAATTGCCTTGGGCAATGGCGTATGTTTCCCCATCCGCGCCTAATAGAGGCGTCATCAAAAGCGTGCCGCCACGAAGCGATTTTGCCGCCCCAAGGGTGGAAACAGTGATATCAATATTTTGCCCCGGCTTGGTAAATGGCGGCAAATCTGCAGTGATCATCACCGCGGCGGCGTTTTTCGCGCTAAGGTTTGCTGAGTCGATATTGATCCGAAATTGTGAGATCAGAGACTCCAACGATTGCTGGGTTAGCGTAGATGACCCATCACCAGTTCCAGCAAGACCAACAACAACACCATAGCCAATCAATTGGTTGCTGCGAACGCCAGCAATTGAGGTCATATCCTTAAGCCGGTCAGCGTTAGCGTTAAAGGCGCCAATGACCATCATCATTAGCGCTAACACAAATCTTTTCCCGTGTTTTATCATCATGACCGTCCTTGCCCTTTTAGAAAGGTGAAATGGCACGCAGTCCACGCGACAACCACCCTTGATTGACGCTATCATGAACTTGACCGGCACCAATGTAAGTGATTTGAGCATCTGCAATGCGGCTTGACAGAATTATGTTATCTTCAGACACATCTTCGGGGCGGATAATGCCGCGTACCCGAACATATTCATCACCATTGGTCAGAGTCAGTTTTTTCTGTCCGCCAATCTCAAGATTTCCATTGGCATAAACCCTTAATACCGTCACCGACATTGATCCGGATAAGGTGTTGGATTGTGATGCGGTTCCGCTTCCAGAAAAGGTCTGTGCGGTTCCACTGGTCAGTTGTCCGGCCTCAAAACCCCCGGTTAAAATATTAGGCAGACCCGTGGGCATCGTTACATCAAACGCATCAGATTTGCTGCTTGCCGCCGAGTTAGACTTAGTCGCGCTAAAGGTTTCTAGCATGGTGACATTAATGATATCGCCAACTTGCTTGTTGCGCCGAGTAGAGGGGAAAAACCCTTGCCCATTGCTGGAGTAAATAGCACCAGTTGGGGTGGCTTCTACCACTTCTTCGGTTTCTTGAAAAATAGGCTCAAACTCTTCTGAGACAACATTTTCCACATAGGTCGTGCAACCTGATAGAACCGCGCTAAGGGCAAGAAAAACAAAAGTTAGAAATCTTAAATTACGCATGACAGTGATCTTTTGCAATCCGAAGTGATCATGAAACCTAGAGATTCTGAGAGATAAAGCGAAGCATCTCATCAACGGATGTAATGGCTTTGGAGCTCACCTCATAAGCGCGCTGTGTTTCAATCATGCTCACAAGCTCTTGCACCACATTCACATTTGAAGACTCAAGCGCTCCTTGGATCAATTTGCCAAAGCCTTGTTCGGTAGGATTAGCAACCACAGGCGCGCCGCTTGCGGCGGTTTCCACATAAAAACTCTCACCGATAGGCTGAAGTCCACCGCGATTGGTGAAATCAGCAATCGTGATTTGTCCCAATTCCTGAGAGCCAATTTCACCAGCAATAATAGCGCTGACAATCCCATCCCCAGAGATATTGATCTGGGTTGCGTTTTCTGGAATCTGTACCTCGGGCTGTAAGACATAACCGCTAGAGGTTGTAAGTGTGCCTTCGGAGTTTTGCGAAAAGGCACCGTTTCTGGTATAGCCAAGG
>JALRFL010000257.1 GCA_023259875.1 Alphaproteobacteria bacterium | reverse complement strand
TCACCGAGGCAGGGGTGCGTATTTTCGAACAAACCGCCGTTCATGATATTGAGGATCACGCGAGCTCTGGCAAGATTGTTACCACTAGCAAGGGTAAAGTTTATGCTGGCACGGTGATAGTGGCGACCAACGGTTATACGGGCGGCAGAGAACATAAGTTCAGCCGGTTTCTGCGCCGTCGCCTTGTGCCTGTCAGAAGCAGTATTATTGTTACAGAACATTTGGGCGAAGACCGCGTCAAAGCCTTGATGCCTGCCATGCGGATGTATGGCAATACCGCCGAGCTGGTCACCTATTTCCGACCTACCCCGGATGGTCAACGCATCCTTTTAGGGGCAAGAGGGGCAGAGGCGGTGCCAACCATGAAGACAGTTCATTTCTTGCGCAAACGCCTGATTAGCATTCTGCCTCAATTAACTGATGCCCAGATTGACTATTGCTGGACAGGGAATGTGGCTTTTAATCGGCAGTTAATCCCTCGCATTTTCACCCATGATGGGATACATTATTCGTCGGGTTATGCCGGATCAGGGACGGTTTGGGCGCGGTGGTGCGGCAAAAAACTAGCTGATCAGA
This sequence comes from Alphaproteobacteria bacterium, assembly GCA_023259875.1. Taxonomy (GTDB): domain Bacteria; phylum Pseudomonadota; class Alphaproteobacteria; order Puniceispirillales; family UBA1172; genus UBA12202. The sequence goes on along the minus strand of JALRFL010000257.1, from coordinate 2,110 downwards.
TCTTGGGGCACTCCAACGAACCTAGCATTTTAAGTGGGGGGATTACCTCTGCTGTGCCGCTTTATGACGGCCATCCATGGTTCATGCCTTTTGTTTATTCATGGTATGGGCTAAAAGATCAGATAAACGAATGGCGACACGGCTAATCCAATTATTAAAGAGGCAAAGATGATAATTTCAAACCCATGGTATGGAAAAGGCTTACCAGATTTTGATCCATCCGGGGTAAGCGTTGCTGTTGATGCGCCCCTAAGGTTGTTACAACATTGCCCCGTGGCACAAGCAACGCCTTTGGCTAATTGTTCTGATCTGGCTAAGCGGCTGGGGCTTGCTGGACTTCATGTTAAGGATGAACGCACGCGTATGCGTTTAGGCAGTTTTAAGGCTCTTGGTGCGGCTTACGCTATTGCCAAACAGGCGGATGCAAAACGCACCGCCAGTGGCGGCGATATGCCATGGGAAGACACCCTTAAAGGAGAGGTGTTTGTTACCGCTAGCGCAGGAAACCATGGATTATCTGTGGCGGCAGGGGCAAGGATTTTTGGCGCTAAGGCTGTGATCTTTTTGTCGGAATCTGTTCCGGGGGATTTTGCCGACCGGTTGCGGAGTTTCGGTGCCGAAGTGGTGATTAGCGGCAAAACCTATGAAGACAGCATGAGCGCCGCCCTAGACAGGGTGAAAAATCAAGGCGGGCAAATCCTATCCGATACGACTTGGCCTGAATGTTATACCGGCGTGGATATTATGGAAGGTTATTTGGTCATGGCGGCTGAGGCTTTTGACGCCATTGATACGCCGCCGACGCATTTGTTTTTGCAGGCAGGGGTCGGGGGATTAGCCGCGGCGGTAGCCGCTTATGCCCGTCAACGCTATGGCGATGCCCCTCGCATCATTGTGGTAGAACCCGACGCGGCACCAGCGTTAATGCAAGCTGTGGAAAAAGGCCGTGTCGTTACCGCCTCTGGTGATGTGTCAATCATGGGCAGGCTGGATTGTAAAGAAGCATCAGAGGTGGCACTTGCAGGGCTGGCGGCACACGCCAATGACTTTATGACCATCAGTGATGCGGATTGTACCCATCTGATTGCGGAATTAGAAGATTATGATCTTGCAACCTCACCCTCTGGCGGTGCTGGATACGCAGGAATGCGTCTTGCCATGGATCAAGGCCTGCTTGATCTGAATGATCAGTCTAGGGTGCTGTTATTTCTCTCAGAAGGCCCGATAGATGCCTAATATTACTGGCAATCATGTTGATGTTGTCATTATCGGCGGCGGAATGGCAGGGGTTAGTTTAGCTGCCCGTTTAGCCCCTTTGGTTTCGGTGCGATTGCTCGAAAGAGAGACCCAGCTAGGCTATCATTCCACCAGCCGATCTGCGGCGATGTTTATCCCGAATTACGGCACGCCTTTGTTGCGGAAATTAATTCTTGCTTCTGAAGATGATCTCAAAGGCGATGCGGTGGTTGAGGGCGGTGTGCTTTCTCCGCGTGGGGAATTGGCAATGGTGAGCGCGGATGAATCCGATGCTCTTGATGCTTATCTTGATGGCAGTGTTGGGCTTTCCTTAATCACCCCGGCTGAGGCAAGGGAACTTTGCCCCATTTTATCAGAGGATAAGTTTGTTTCTGCGGTTTATGATGCGAAAGCCGCCGATATTGATGTTGATCGCCTGTTTCAAGGGTTTATTCGGCTAGCCAAATCCCATGGTGCAGACATTACCACCAACACAGAGGTCAAAGCCATCAACCGCAAAGGTGAGCATTGGCAAGTCACCACGAATCAAGGGGATATTGAAGCCAAGATAATTGTTAACGCATCAGGGGCATGGGCGAGCGTTATTGGTGACATGGCCTCTGCCTCACCGATTACCATCACGCCATGCCGCCGGTCTGCGGCTATGGTGCCGTTGCCTGCAGGCTTGTCTCCGGATGCGTGGCCAATGATTGCGTCAATATCAGAGACATGGTACGCCAAGCCTGATGCAGGGCGCTTGATGGTATCGCCAGCGGATCAAGACCCCATAGCCCCTTGCGATGCTTGGGCAGATGATTTGATTTTGGCTGAAGGCATTGACCGGTTTGAGCAAGCCACCACCATTAAAGTCACC
>JALRFL010000234.1 GCA_023259875.1 Alphaproteobacteria bacterium | reverse complement strand
CCAACAATTCCCCACCAAGAGCCTCATCCACCTGCGTGATGATAGATTTTGCGACAGGGCTGGCGGCCATAATCGCCTCACCCATGCCGACGCTTTGTGATCCTTGACCCGGAAAGAGAAAGGCTGTTTTCGTCATATGATTTGCTCACCTAATGGTTTGTTATGATGGTCTTATCGTCATGAAAAATGCCAAACCCTCATGGCTTGCCAAAATTTGAGGAAAGATAGCAAAATTCCCTATTTTGAGCAAACTTTCATCGGCTTTATGCTGATCAAAGGTTTTCAGCCCTTGTCATTGCCATTCCGCCCCATAGATTGAGGGCAGAGGATAATGCCATGGCCTGTTTGCGTGTGATTTTAGGTGACCAGCTTAGCGACGAGATATCATCCCTTCGTGATATCGCCTCCGGTGATAGTGTTCTGATGGCAGAGGTCATGACCGAGGCCAGTTATGTTCCGCATCATAAAAAGAAACTGATCTATGTTTTTTCTGCCATGCGGCACTTTGCCGAAACTCTCCGCCAGCGTAACATTCGGGTATTTTATACGCGGCTTGATGATCCGGAAAACAGCCATTCGCTATTGGGTGAAATCGCGCGCCACATAGATAAGGCTGAGGCCGATACTGTCATCGTCACCAACGGAGGGGAATATCGGCTAACCGAAGACATGAAAACATGGGGCGAAAAGTTGCGCCTAGCCGTTGAATGCCGTGACGATGACCGCTTTCTTGCCTCTCATGATGATTTCCAGCAATGGGCAGAGGGCCGAAAAAGCTTACGCATGGAATATTTCTATCGGGATATGCGCCGGCGTTATGATGTGCTGATGGAACATGGGAAACCGGTGGGCGGCGAATGGAATTATGACAGCGAAAACCGCGCCCCACCAAAAGAAGGCTTATCACCGCCAAAACCCTTTGCGGTTGCCCCGGATGCGATCACAACAGAAGTCATGGCCATGGTCACAGAGCGTTTTGCCAATAACATGGGGGATGCAGATGGTTTCACCTATGCGGTTACTCGCGGCGATGCGCTAGCCGCGCTTGACCAATTCCTCACTGACCGCTTACCTCTCTTTGGCACTTATCAAGATGCGATGATCGATAATGAGCCGTGGATGTTTCATGCTCATATTGGGCTTTATCTCAATAGTGGGCTGTTGTCACCGCGTGAAATCATCAGCAAAGCGCAAGCGCAATGGCAACATGGTAAAGCCCCATTGAATGCCGTTGAGGGCTTTATCCGCCAAATCCTAGGGTGGCGCGAATATGTGCGTGGCATTTATTGGTATCGGATGCCCTTATATGCCCAAAGCAACGCGCTTGCGGCAGATCGCCCCCTGCCAGATTTCTTTTGGACAGCAGACACCAAGATGCGATGCCTTCGCATATCTATTCAAAACACCATTGATCATGCTTATGCCCATCATATCCAACGGCTTATGGTCATTGGCAATTTTTCGCTTTTGGCAGGGCTTGATCCGGCGGCGGTCAACGCATGGTATCTGGCGGTTTATGCCGATGCTTATGAATGGGTGGAAATGCCTAATGTTCACGGCATGACGCTTTATGCCGATGGCGGTGATTTAGCCAGCAAACCCTATGCCGCTAGTGGTGCCTATATCAACCGCATGTCAAATTACTGCAAAGGGTGCCATTATTCGGTTACCAGCAAATTGGGCAAATCCGCCTGCCCGTTTAATCTGCTGTATTGGGATTTTCTGATGCGAAACCAAGATCAACTTGCTGGCAATCCACGCATGGGGATGCCTTATCGCAATCTGGCACGGATGGACGCGGCACGCAAAGACCAGATCCGCCTTGAGTCCGCAGAAATTCTAGAAACGCTCTGATAGCGTTCTGATCCCCTTTAGATTAGGATAAATCTCATGCACATAAACTGGTGGAATGAAATGGCGACCCGTACGGGATTCGAACCCGTGTTGTCGGCGTGAAAGGCCGATGTCCTAGGCCTCTAGACGAACGGGTCGTAAAGGCAAGAACATGACTACCCAAAAGCGATCAGCAAATCAAGCGAATTAATCATCCCTCATGTGACAAATCGGATATCATTGATCATAAGTTGGGCTTTGTCCTCACCGCGGAAACGATTTCGGCTTATTCGGCCAATGATATCCGCGCGCCGACCATCCTTCATCTGGCTCAACGCCTGCCCTAGTGGTGTTCCTGCCACGCGAAACGCCACAGCATCCACCTGACCAAGCCCATCATCCAAGCGCAAGGCCATGTGTTCTTCGGATTTTCCCATGACGCGAACAGAACTCGCCTTTACCCCTGTGATCATAAAGATCGGTTCAGGAAAGCCGGCGCCAAACGGCCCGGTCTGATCCAGCCAGTCCAAGGTGGAAACATTCATCTGGGTCAGGGGCATTTCTGCATCAATTTGCCATGTTTTGATAACAGTGGCTGATGCCAAATCGGTTTTGGCTCGCTGATTAAGAAAGGCGGCAAACGCCTCAAAATGTTGCATATCAAGGCTAAACCCAGCCGCCATATCATGACCACCACCCGCCAGCAATAGGCCCTTTTGTTTGGCGGCAATAATGGCAGACCCTAATCTAAACCCAGCAACAGATCGCCCAGACCCCTTGCCAATGCGGCTACCGTCAGGCTGAATTGCAACGCTGATAACGCAAGCGGGGCGGTTAAAACTCTCTTTGATGCGGCCTGCGGAAATACCGATGACGCCTTCGTGCCAGCCCTCACCAGAAAGGCATAGCACCATATCATCTTTGCCCTCGGCTTGCTGCATTGCCGCCTCGGTGGTTTCGCGTTCCACCTGTTGGCGTTTGGCATTTAGTTGATCAAGTGCAGTGGCGTATTCCAACGCTTTTTGCGGATCACGAGTGGTAAGCAAGCCTACGCCAAGATCAGATTCGCCAAACCGCCCCCCAGCATTGATCCTAGGCCCTAAAACAAAGCCCAGCGAGCCGCTATCTGGCGCAGTGTTGAGTCTAGCAAGATCAGCAAGCATCTTTAACCCAGGGCGTTCGCGTCGTGCCATGACCTTTAACCCTGAACGCACAAACGCGCGATTAAGGCCATGCAATGGCACAACATCCGCCACCGTGGCAAGGGCAACACAATCAAGCCCACGCATCAAATCCGGCTCATTTCGGTTGTGTTCCGCAAACCAGCCGCGTTGCCGCAATTCCCTCACCAAAGCCACGGTTAGCATAAAGACAACACCAGCGGCGGCCATATAGCCAAGCCCACTATCATCATCCAAACGGTTCGGGTTCACCACAGCCACAGCCGGCGGCAAATCAGGCCCCGGCAAGTGATGATCCACACTGATCACCTCAACCCCTGCTTCACTTGTTGCCGCGATAGGGGCATTGGCGGTGATACCGCAATCCACGGTGAGGATCAGGTGGTAACCAGCCTCCT
>JALRFL010000110.1 GCA_023259875.1 Alphaproteobacteria bacterium | reverse complement strand
GGCAGTTTGAACAGTTACCTGCTCACCCTATTTAACCAATTTTACATTATCATTGTCGGCTTATTTGCCTTTTTTCTTTTGGTCTTAGCCGTGTTGCCATCAACAGGGCGGCGGATCATGGGGCAAGCAGGGGAAAAGCCTGAGTTCTCCAATTTCTCATGGTTTTCGATGATGTTTGGCGCCGGCCTTGGGGTCGGTCTGATGGTGTTTGCTACCGCAGAGCCGCTTGGTCTGTGGGGATCAAACCCTGTGATTGTCTCTGGTGAGGTCACAGGCCAGTCGAAAGAGGCGCTAGAATCGGCCTATCGTTATACCTTTGCTCATTATGGGTTTCATGCGTGGTCGATTTATGTCGTCACGGGGTTGAGCTTGGCCTATTACGCCTATACGCGGGGAATGCCACTCACCATCCGATCTGCTCTGACCCCATTATTTGGAAATGCGATGAATGGCTTTTGGGGTCATATCGTTGATGTTTTAGGGGTAGTGGCCACAATCCTTGGGGTGTCGGTCACGATCGGGTTTGGCGTCAGCCAATTCATAAACGGGCTTTACGCCATCACAGGCATGGAATGGATGATGGATATGAATCTCGATGCGCCAGAACCCGGAAAAGTTGGCCTGATTGCTGGCTTGATTGTGATCATGGGGCTGTCGATCATCTCTGCGGTATCAGGGGTTGGGCGAGGGGTGAAATACCTGTCTAACCTGAATCTGGTGCTGTCATTGATCCTTCTTGCGGTCTTTATCATATTTGGCTCATTCCTTTTTGCCATGAACACCTATGTGTCAGCCCTCTTGGATTACATTATGCATTTCTTATCGCTTAGCTTTGGGGCTTATGGCCCGCAAAATGCAGGTGAGTTTGCATCAGCGCTCCCAGCCGCGGCCGCACCTATGGCAGCTGATCTGATGGCTGGGGCAACAAACCCCTGGGGAAGCTTTGAGGGCTTTAAGTCGGGTCTGGATGCCAATGCCTTAGCGCTAGGTGATGCCACCCTTGCGGCGGTCTATGATGCTGGCAATGATGGTCGTCAATTTGCTTGGCAGTCAGCATGGACAACCTTTTACTGGGCGTGGTGGATTGCGTTCTCACCCTTTGTTGGGTTGTTTTTGGCGCGCATTTCAAAGGGGCGCACGGTGAGGGAGTTTATCCTTGGCTGTGTCATTGCGCCGGCTTTGGTCTGTTTTGCGTGGATGACGATTCTTGGTGCAACCGCGATTGATCTTGAACTTTCTGGTGTGGCTGAAGGCGCAATCGTTGGCGCGTCATCAACCAATGAGCTGTTTGCCACTCTTGAGCAAATGCTTAGTGGCGGATTCTTTCTCTCATTGCTGACCATGATGTGTGTGGTGTTGATTTTGACCTTTCTTGTGACTTCTGCGGATTCCGGCATTCTGGTGATGAACACCATTATGTCCGGTGGCAGTCAACAAACAGGGATAAAACATCGCATTGTTTGGGGCGTTATTCTGACGGCTGTTATCGGCACGCTGATATTGGCGGCAGGGGAAAATAACCCCATGGACGCGCTGAGAAACGCCATGATTATCGGGGCTCTGCCCTTTACGGTGGTTATGGGATTGATGTGTATTGCCCTTGGTAAGGCGCTTTATCGTGATGGCTTGCGTGATAAGCACGCTTCCGCCGCCTCAGCGGAGTAATCCGCACCAGCACAATAACGCATTATCATCTTTCACCCCCCCCCGATGCAGAAAACCGCATCGGGGGGTTTGTTGCGGATTTATTTGCCTGATCCCATGGCTAGGGGTTATGGTTTGGCATGAATCATGATCATCATACCGCTAACCCTTTACTGACCTATTCGCGTCCAGTCATCGCCTTAGGTGGGGGCAGTTATGACGCCGCGATGGTCAAGCCATTATTGGCTGATTATCCCCTTATTGCCGCTGATAGCGGCGCGGACGCCGCGCAAGCCATGGGTGTTATGCCGGATCATATTATCGGCGACTTTGATTCGATCAGTGATCTCAA
>JALRFL010000091.1 GCA_023259875.1 Alphaproteobacteria bacterium | reverse complement strand
GGGGTGAGACACCTTCTGCGATTAAACAGGGTGTTGCTGATGCGCTTGATCCATCGGTTGGTGCACTTTATGTGTTTGGCTTCAAGGATATCTTGAGCCATGTGACCTTTACTCAGGCTGTTCCTGATGCGCAGGTTTATTCCATGAACCTAGAATGGTTTAATTCGCTTCCGCGTGATGTGCAGGAAGGGATTGAGTTTGCTGGTGAAGTTACAACCCAGCAGAACCTTGCAAAAGTGCCATCAGCTAGAAGCTTTGCCATGGCTGAACTGCGTAAGTCAGGTGTGGAATTCCATTCGCTTTCCAGTGATCAGTTGGCTGAATGGCGTGAAACAGGCGGCCATCAGCGTTCAGAGTGGGATGAGTTCAAGAAAGAACTAGCAGGCTCTATGGCGGCGTTTGATCGTCTGAACGAAGCGGCTAATACTATGGGCCGTTACTACGTTCACGACGCCTAAACCTTTTTTCAACCGGCATCTTTTTTAAGGTGCCGGTTAATCCTTTATGATATCCGTTTATTTTATCCCTATCATTCGACTGCTGTCACTAAAACTATGTTCATTAAAACGCTCAAAACGCTTGATCAGAATGCCGAAAGATGGCTTTTGCTTATCTTTTACATGATGCTTGTAAGCACGATGGCGATTGAGGTGTTGCGCCGGGAAATCTTTTCATATTCATCCATTTGGGGTGAAGAAATTGTTCGTTATTCCTTTATTTATTTAGCCTGGATAGGGGCGGCGGCGGCGTTCAAGGATCGTGCGCATATTCGCATTGATGTGTTGATGTATTATGTCAATGTCCGCGTCAAAGCAATTTTATATATTTTTGGCGATATAATTACGATGTTAGTGGCTTGTGTCGCACTTTACTGGTCATTTGAAACCGTTATGGTATCCGCCAAGTTTGGCTCTGTTAGCCATGGCTTAAGGGTATCAATGGTATGGTTTTTGATGGCTGTTCCGCTTGGCTTTACCCTTATTATTGTCCGTCTTGTACAATCGCTGATCCGCGATATCTCTCTTTTGCGTCAAGGCAAGCCGCCTTTTGAAGGCGCAACTTTGTTTGATTGATTGGTTCAAATAATGCTTTTTAATTATATGCAAAATCAATCTATTAGCCTTGGGTGGGATTTTTATATTCCCATTATCATTTTTGTGGTTCTTTGCATCTTGGCTGTTCCGATATGGGTATCAATTGGTGCGGCGGCTATCACCATGCTTTTAATGTCAGGGGCATTGCCTCTGTCCTTGGTGGGTGAGAGCCTGTTTGATGGGATTGATGCTTTTGCCCTGACTGCCGTACCGCTATTTATTCTGACAGGGGATGTGTTGGTTAGAACAGGTTTGAGCCGAAAGTTCCTTGATGTTGCAGATGCGTTGACATGCTGGACTCGTGGTGGGTTTGGTTCTGCGACGGTATTGGTTTGTGGGATGTTTTCTTCTATCTCTGGGTCTGATGCGGCTGGAGCGGCGGCGGTTGGGCGCATGACCATAGCCCGCCTTGTAGAAAGTGGTTATCCAAGGCCTTATGCATGCGCTTTGGTTGCGGCCGGGGCTTGTACGGGGATTTTGATACCCCCTTCAATCGCGTATATCATCATCGGATTGGTGCTTGGGATATCGGCTTCGGTATTGTTTATGGCGGCATTGATCCCCGGATTCATTATCTTGCTGTCAATTTTGGTTACTAACATTGTGATGAACCGGATTTTTCTTTATGAAAGCGGTGGCAATATTGGTTTTGCGGAATGGTGGCGTAATCTAAGGCAAGCGATTGCCTCTGGTTGGTATGCTTTTATTGTTCCGGGTATTATCTTTTACGGGATTTTTTCAGGCTCTTTGACGCCGACTGAAGCTGGGGCTACCGCCGTTATGGTCACCATCATTCTTGGCTTTATTATTGGGACACTAAAACTGTCTGACTTTCCCGATATGTTAATCAGCTCAGCTAAGGTCAATGGGGTCATTCTGCCTATCATTGCTTTTTCTCTACCCCTTGCACAAGTTTTGGCTATCCTGGGTGTTCCGCAAGGTTTTGTGGCCTCGGTAACTTCTTTAACCAGTGATCCGACTTTGCTGATCCTCTTGATGATCATGATTTTAATTATCGCTGGATGTGTGATGGAAGCAACGCCGAATATAGTTATCCTTGCCCCTATCTTAAAACCCCTTGCGGATAGTATTGGGATGAATGAGATTCA
>JALRFL010000254.1 GCA_023259875.1 Alphaproteobacteria bacterium | reverse complement strand
ACGGCATGCCCGTTTCGATGTACGACCGAAGCGGTCGCTTGCACCTGGTCTTTGGGGAACAGGACGGCGATAGCACCTGGGTCGCCTACCAATACTCGGACAACCGTGGCCGCTACTGGGATGATGGATTATTTTGATGCTCTTGATGCGCATCACGGCGGCGGCGATGATGCCATGAGGCCACGCCGGGTTGAAAAGCTGTTTCATGATGCCGAGCAAGACAATCTGGCCGTGATGCTAGATTATCTTGGGCAACGCAACGATATCCGTGTGCTTGGGCCACGCGATGCCACGACGCGCGCGCCGACCGTCAGCTTTGTGTCCTCAAGGCTAGCCTCTCAGGATATTGCCAAACAGCTTGCCGCCCATGGCATTATGGCTGGTGGCGGCGATTTCTATGCTGTGCGCTTGCTTGAAACCATGGGGGTTAATCCCAATGATGGCGCGGTGCGGTTATCCTTTGTTCACTATACAAGCCGGGATGAGATCAACGCCGCCCTAAAGGCGCTTGACCAAGTGCTTTAGCCCTCTATCTTTCTATCATGTTTAGGCCAAGACAGAAATGCTAACCGTGCCGCCTGATGACAGGCTGCTTGCTGATGCCGCTAGCTGGCGACAAGATGGGTATGGCTTAGCCATAGCCGTGGTCATTCGCACATGGGGGTCATCACCGCGTCAACCCGGCAGCCTTATGCTGATCCGAGAAGATGGGTTGCTTGCAGGGTCTGTTTCCGGTGGCTGCGTTGAAGGCGCGGTAAAAGAGGCGGCTTGCCAGAGCCTTTCTGATGGCAAATGCCAAAGGCTTGATTTCGGTGTCGCGGATGAAACCGCATGGCAAGTTGGGCTTTCCTGTGGGGGTGAGGTTAGCGTTTGGATATGCCCATATCAAGCCATGCAAGACGGGCTGTTAGAGGATGTCTCAACGCGGTTATCCCAGCGTCAGTCTGTGCATCTATATTGTGATTTAACGGATGCCGGCGGCCTTTTTGGGGCAAGCCCAGACGATCATGATCCATGCCACGACAATGCCATTCTGCCGGATGGGAGCAGTTTTCAATTCACCCTTAAACCGATGCCGCGGCTTTATCTTATTGGTGCAGTTCATATTAGCCAGCATCTGACCCCAATGGCGATGGCGGCTGGCTATGAGGTGACGGTCATTGACCCAAGACAAGATTTTGCCAATCCTGACCGCTTTGCTGGTGTAGAAGTGATCCCAAGCTGGCCGGATGAAGTGCTAAACCAAGCGGATTATCCGCTTGATGAAAACACCGCTCTTGTAACCTTGACCCATGATCCTAAGATTGATGATGCCGCTTTAGTGATTGCGCTTGCCGCACCTATGTTTCACCTTGCCGCGCTGGGTAGTCGCCGCACCCATTCCAAGCGTTGTATGCGTTTGCGGCAGGCCGGTTATGATGATGCCGCCATAAGCCGCATCGAAGGGCCAGCCGGATTGGATATCCATGCCAATACCGCCGCAGAAATCGCCGTTTCGATATTGGCCTCAGTGATTAAAGCGAGACGCGGCGGCAACACCGCAAAGCCATTATGACCAGCCCCCGTCATATGGCAGGGGTTTTGCTGGCCGCAGGCAAGTCAGAGCGCCATGGCGGTAATAACAAATTGCTTGCCCCACTTGCTGGCAAGCCCATGATCGGTCATGTGATTGCGGCTATGGCAAAAAGCCAATGCGATAGCCTGACCATCATTCTTGGTTATGAGGCGGAGGAAATTGCCAGCCTTTGTGAGAACACCCCCTTTCGCCACATTGTTAATACCAATTATGACCAAGGCATGGGAACATCCATTGCTTTAGCCGTCGAGGCGCGTCAAGATCATGTTACGGATATGATGATCGTTTTAGGGGATATGCCTTTGATTACCCCTGCCATCCTTGATCAGTTGCTTTCCCATCACCTGACAGCAAGATACCCCAACAGCACCATTACCATTCCCATAGCCGAGGGCCGGCAAGGGAATCCTGTGATATGGGGCAGTGATTTTTTCCCTGCGCTTTCTGATCTTCAGGGTGATCAGGGTGGTAAAGCCTTGATCAAAGCCCATGCGGATGCCATCAATAGCTTAGAAATTGAACATCCTGCCGTGTTAACAGATGCGGACACACTAAGCGCATTAGCAGAAATTGAGGACATGATGATTACGCATCAGGCGATCCGGCTATGACCGCGGCTACCGCCGTGATAAAACGCCCACCACTTACAGGCTCTGCCATTCTTGGGTTGATCTTTCTTGGCATGACATGGGGGCTGTTTTTCTCGCTATCTCGGTTTGCTGGCGAAACCGAAATTGAACCTCTTTCTATTCTGGCCTATACGCTGATCGCTGAGGTGCCCCTGTTTGGTCTGATCTGCCTTTATCGCGGCAAATACCCTCGCTTATTCCGCCCTACTAGCATGGCATTTTATCTTATGGCTGGGATTCTTGGCTATATGATTCCTGCGATACTAGAGCTTTATTCCGCCCCCATCATTGGGGCGGGATTATTGACGATTGTGGTCTCATTAACCCCTGTTGTGACCGTGATCATTGCCTTTACCATGCGCACCGATCAGCTTAACCACCGCAAAATTATAGGGGTCATTTTGGCAAGTCTGGCCATGCTTCCGATTTTATTAGGGGAAAAACTATCTGTTCCTATTCCTGAATTGGCTGGCTTTGGGCTAGCCTTGGCTGTATCCGTGCCGCTTTGCTATGGATTTTATCACAATTTTATTGCCAAGTTCTGGCCAGAAGGTGAAGACGGTTGGCAACTTGCCACTGGAGAGATGGCAATCGGTTGCCTGACCATTGTTCCTATGGTGTTTCTGTTTTATGGGGTGGAATTAGCGCCGGTGATGGAAACAGGGCTTTACCGGATCATGATTGGATATATCGTGCTTAGCGCGGCGTCGATTTATCTCTATTTCTTTTTGCTGGAAAAAGGTGGGCCGATTTTTGTCAGTTTGGCTGGGTTTGTCTCGCTTATTGCCGGTGTGTTTTTTGGCATGGTGTTTTTTGGTGAGACCCATCCTTGGTGGGTATGGTTATCGGTTTTGGTGATTGTTGGGGCTATCTGGCTCGCCACATCAGGGCAAACCCCTAATTCTGATGAATAGCGATCTGATTTTCGCATCAGAAAGTCACCGCTTAGTCTGGTCAAGGGCATTTTGAGAGAGTAAAATAAATCAAAACTTGCGCCACTGATGGCGGCAAAACGATAATACCAATGAGGAGAAACCCATGACAATGACTTGTGGGGAAGCCACTATTCGGCTTTTGGCGCGTTATGGCATCAGCCATGTTTTTGGCATTCCCGGTGTCCATACCCTCGATATGTGTCGCGGCCTAACCGGCGGTGATAATGCTGGGGCTGTCCAGCATATTCAAGCGCGGAACGAAGCCGGAGCAGGTTTTATGGCCGAAGGCTGGGCAAGGGCAACAGGTGAGGTTGGCGTTGCCTTGGTGATCTCTGGCCCGGGGGTGACCAATTCCGCCACAGCCCTAGCGCAATGTTATGCGGATAGTCTGCCGATGCTGCTGATTTCCGCTGAACCTCCTTCAGATACCCTTGGCAAAGGCTGGGGCGTCTTGCATGAGATTACCGAACAGAAAAAAGTGACTGAACCTATTACCGCATTTTCGGCTACCGCTATGCGGCCATCCGATATCCCCGATATGATGGCGCGTGCCTTTTCAATTTTTTCCAGCTCACGCCCTCGGCCTTGCCATATCTCTATTCCTATTGATGTGCAAGCAATGCCCGTTGATGAGATATGGGAGCCGGTTTCTCTGCCCGGTCGTCCCACTTGTCCACAACAGGAAATCGCGGCGGCGGCAAAACTTTTGACATCAGCCAAAGCCCCTTTGATCATGGTTGGTGGCGGCGCTGTTGGGGCGGCAAGTGAGATTCGCGATATCACCGAGATGCTGGGCGCCATTGCCGTGAGTTCGACCGCTGGCAAGGGCATTGTTCCCGATGATCACCCTTTGTCGTTATCCGCCGCCATGATTAAAGCCGAAGGCCATGCCGTGATTAGTGCCGCTGATGTGATCTTGGCTGTTGGCACAGAACTCTCTGAGACTGACAGTTTTGCTGGGCCACTTAAAATCCATGGGGATCTCATCCGCGTGGATATCGACCCTAGGAAAATCAGTGACCTTTTTCCGGCGCGGCTTGGTATCGTATCAGATGCCGCGCCGGCCATGGCGATGTTAAAAGAGGCCTTGAAGGGGCATAAAGAAACTATCAGCCAAACACATATCGCTAATATTCGTGAGGTTCGGAACGCCATTGATGCGACGCTAAACCCAACCGAAAAACAGCATAATAAGGTGTTGCAACTCATGCGTGATCATGCCTCGGATGAGACAATCTTCAGCTGTGATTCTTGTCAGATTGCCTACACCGGGTCATTTACTATGCCGATGCGGAAACCCCAGACATGGTTTTTCCCTGCTGGTTATTGTTCGCTGGGCAACGCCTTACCTAATGCGATTGGCGCAAAAATGGCAAAACCTGAAACTCCTGTTGCCGTAGTGGTAGGGGATGGCGGTTTTATGTTCACCATGCCCGAATTAATAACCGCCGCAGAACACCATCTGGCGTTGCCTGTAGTGATTTGGGAAAATGGGGGGCTCAAACAGATCCAAGATGATATGGATATCCGCGCCATCACCCGTGTTGGAGTTGAGGGCATTAACCCCGATTTTGAACTGCTGGCTAAGGCTTGTCATTGTTATGCCGAACGGCCAGAAGATGCGGATGCCTTTATCGCTAGTTTTAGCGCCGCGTTCAATGCGGATCGCCCCACCCTGATTATTATCAGAGAAGGTGATGACTGGCTGAAATAAGCTTTATCGGTATCACGGAAAAGCGTAACTTTTGTCGAAAAATTGATATCCTGTTCACGCATCCGATTAAACACTGTACCAACATCGCCGCCATAGGCGAAAGGGGGATTGACCCTTTCTAGGTGACGGCAACACATCAGCAGGAGGCATATCCATGTGTGGAATTGTCGGTTTGTTTTTAAAGAATGACACTATGAAGCCGCAATTAGGGGAATTGCTAAGCGCGATGCTGATCACCATGACAGATCGTGGCCCAGACAGCGCCGGCATTGCTATTTATGGGGATGAGACCGCAGATACCATCAAGCTGACGGTACAGTCGGCTAGCCCAGATACAGATTTTCCTGCGCTGGAGAAAAGCTTAGATAGCTTAAAAGGGAATGCCCCAACCCTTATCATCAGAGACACCCATGCCGTGATCCACGCCAACGCCAATCAAGGTGATGCTATTCGTGAAGTGCTTAACACCGCCCATCCGAATATCCGCCTGATGAGTTATGGACAAAGCATCGAAATTTATAAAGAAGTCGGGCTCCCCAAAAAGGTGGTTGAGCGGTTTAACTTAACTAAGGCTTCGGGAAGCCATGGCATCGGTCATACCCGAATGGCTACCGAATCTGCGGTGACGACCCTTGGCGCGCATCCGTTTTCCACCGGAAGTGATCAATGCCTTGTGCATAACGGCTCGCTATCCAATCACAATAGCCTTCGCCGCCAGCTCAACCGCGAGGGCATCACCACCCAAACAGAAAATGATAGTGAGGTTGCCGCCGCTTATCTGACCGCGCGGATGAATGAGGGGGCTAGCCTTGGCGAAGCGCTGACCGCAGGCATTGCCGATCTTGATGGGTTCTTTACCTTTGTGGTTGGGACACGCGATGGGTTTGGCGTGCTAAGGGACCCGATAGCCTGTAAGCCAGCGGTGATGGCAGAAAATGACGATTATGTGGCCTTTGGTTCTGAGTATCGGGCGCTAGTCGGCTTGCCGGGCATTGAACAGGCGCGTGTCTGGGAGCCTGAACCCTCACAGGTTTATTTCTGGAGTCATTAAATCATGCCAATTATTGATCTATCTGAAAACGGCTTACGCCATCTCAATGAGACCTTGCAAAGCCAAGCTCAAGGCACCAATCAACAAGATTGGGAGATCATCAATCCGCGCGGTAGCCATGCTATCGCTGTTGGGCTGGATGCCCCTATTCAGGTCACAGTATCCGGATCAACCGGGTATTATTGCGGCGGCATGAATAAACAGGCCAGCATCACTGTTAAAGGTTCTGTGGGGCCGGGGGTTGCTGAAAACATGATGTCTGGCATGGTCGTGGTTGAAGGCGACGCCAGCCAATATGCCGGAGCAACTGGTCGTGGCGGTATGCTGGTGGTGCGGGGCAATGCCGCGTCGCGTTGCGGCATTTCCATGAAAGGCATTGATATTGTGGTTGAAGGCAATATCGGTCATATGTCGGCCTTTATGGCCCAACGCGGCAATCTGGTGGTGTTAGGTGACGCAGGTGAGGCGCTGGGGGATTCGCTATATGAAGCGCGGCTTTATGTGCGCGGCTCTGTCAAAAGCCTTGGCGCGGATTGTATCGAAAAAGAGATGCGACCAGAACATCTGGCGCAACTGGCAGAATTGCTGGAACGGGCCGGAACAGACGCTGACCCGGCTATGTTTCGCCGTTATGGCTCTGCTCGCCAGCTCTATCATTTTAACGTAGATAACGCGTCTGCATATTGAGGCCAGATATGACTGATAAACCCTCCAAACCGCCCCGTACCGTCCCGGTTCAATCCGCAACCTTTACACCTGCTGTTAATGCCGAAATCAGACGCGCGGCGGCCACTGGCATTTATGATATTCGTGGCGGCGGCACGAAACGAAGCGTGCCACATTTTGATGACTTGCTGTTTCTTGGGGCGTCCATTTCGCGGTATCCGCTAGAAGGCTATCGCGAGAAATGCGCAACCAATGTTACGCTTGGCACCCGATTTGCCAAAACTCCCATTGAGCTGGATATCCCTATCACCATTGCTGGGATGAGTTTTGGTGCCCTATCCGGACAAGCCAAAGAGGCTTTAGGTCGGGGGGCAACCGCCGCCGGCACATCCACCACGACGGGCGATGGCGGTATGACCGAGGAAGAACGCGGCCATTCCCGGTTATTGGTGTATCAATATCTGCCGTCGCGGTATGGCATGAACCCTGATGATTTGCGCCGTTGTGATGCGATTGAGGTGGTTGTTGGGCAGGGCGCTAAACCCGGCGGTGGTGGGATGTTGCTAGGCCAAAAGATTAGCGACCGCGTTGCTGGCATGCGTGATCTTCCTGCTGGCATTGATCAACGCTCAGCCTGTCGTCATCCGGATTGGACGGGGCCTGATGATCTGGAAATCAAAATCCTTGAGCTGCGTGAAATCACAGGTTGGGAAAAACCGATCTATGTCAAAGTGGGCGGCGCGCGCCCCTATTTTGATACGGCCCTTGCGGTGAAATCCGGCGCGGATGTTGTTGTGCTCGACGGGATGCAAGGCGGAACCGCCGCCACCCAAGATGTGTTTATTGAACATGTTGGTATTCCTATTCTTGGCTGTATCAGACCCGCTGTGCAAGCGTTGCAAGATTTAGGAATGCACCGCAAAGTACAACTGATTGTCTCTGGCGGCATTCGTAACGGCGCGGATGTGGCAAAGGCATTGGCGTTGGGGGCAGATGCGGTATCCATCGGCACAGCGGCATTGATCGCCATTGGTGACAATGACCCTAGATGGGAAGACGAGTATCAGAAACTGGGAACAACCGCCGGAGCTTATGATGATTGGCATGAGGGCATGGACCCCGCCGGTATCACCACCCAAGACCCAAAACTTGCGAAAAGGCTTGACCCTATCATGGCTGGACGGCAACTTGCCAATTATCTCAAAGTCCTAACGCTCGAAGCACAAACTATTGCCAGAGCCTGCGGCAAAAGCCATGTCCATAATCTTGAACCCGAAGACCTCTGCGCTCTGACCATAGAGGCGGCCGCCATGGCAAGAGTGCCTTTGGCAGGAACTGACTGGATACCGGGAAAGGGTTTCTAATTCAAAAACAACGCATCACTAGCAAAGGAAGGGGAGAACATCATGACCATTGATCTGGCAGAATACGGAAAAAAGAACGATATCAAATACTTTATGATATCTTACACAGACCTTTTTGGGTATCAGCGCGCCAAGCTAGTCCCCCGACAGGCCATTGCGGATATGCAAGCTGATGGCGCTGGTTTTGCCGGATTTGCATCATGGTTGGATTTAACCCCTGCCCATGCCGATATGCTGGCGGTTCCTGATGCCAGTTCTGTTATTCAACTGCCTTGGAAAAAAGAGGTGGCATGGGTAGCCGCAAATTGCGTCATGGAAGACGAAAGAGTTATGCAAGCCCCACGCAATGTGCTGGCCTCAGTCATTGCACGCGCGGAAAGCAAGGGATTGACAGTCAAATCCGGTGTTGAGGCGGAGTTTTTCTTGCTGACCCCTGATGGCAATCAGATTTCTGATGATTTCGATACAGCCGAAAAGCCCTGCTATGACCAACAGGCGGTGATGCGCCGATATGATGTGATTGCAGAAATTTGCGATTATATGCTTGAACTTGGTTGGGGGCCTTATCAAAACGACCATGAAGACGCTAATGGCCAGTTTGAAATGAATTGGGAGTTTGATGAGGCGATGCGCACCGCCGACAAACATTCCTTTTTTAAGTTTATGACCAAATCCGTTGCTGAAAAACATGGCTTCCGCGCGACTTTCATGCCTAAGCCGATTGCCGGATTAACTGGAAATGGGTGTCATGTTCATGTCTCGGTCTGGGATAAAACCGGCAAAACCAATATGTTTGCAGATAACAAGATGGAGCTTGGTCTATCCAAAGACGGACGGCATGTCTTGGGCGGAATTATGCGTCATGCTAGCGCCATGGCCGCCATCACTAACCCTACGGTTAACAGCTATAAGCGGATTAATGCCCCACGCACCACATCTGGGGCAACATGGGCACCAAATACCGTGACTTGGACAGGCAATAACCGCACCCATATGGTGCGTGTGCCGGGGCCTGGCCGGTTTGAATTGCGCCTCCCCGATGGCGCCGCTAACCCCTATTTGTTGCAGGCGGTGATTATTGCCGCAGGACTTGATGGGTTGGAAAACAAAGCAGATCCTGGCAAGCGCTATGACATTGATATGTACGCCGAAGGCTATAAGGTGCGCGGCGCGCCAAAATTACCTCTTAATCTGTTGGATGCGTTGCGCAATCTTGACCGTGATAAAGGCCTTAAAGCAGCAATGGGGACAGAGTTTTCAGATGCCTATTTGAAACTCAAGCATCAGGAATGGAATGCCTATGCTTCACATTTCACCCAATGGGAAAAAGACAACACCCTTGATATTTAATAAAGGAACAGATCATGTCTGACAGCGTAAAAGTTGAAACCCATGGCCATATTCTGGTCGTGACACTGGATAAACCCAAGGTTAATGCCATTGACCACGAGATGAGCCGCGCCCTTGGCGATGCTTTTGCTCGGCTTAGGGATGATCATAATTTGCGAGTCGGCATAATTACCGCCCAAGGTGATCGCATTTTTTCAGCCGGATGGGATTTGAAATCGCTCAATAGTGGGGATGCGAAACTGGATGAATGGTGGGATGATGGTGATTATGGTGATGGCGGTTTTGCTGGGCTCACCGAAAACTGGTCCTTAAACAAACCTGTCATTGGCGCTCTCAACGGCTTGGTGATCGGTGGGGGATTTGAAATTGCCTTGGCTTGTGATCTGTTGATCGCAAGCGACCATGTTGAGTTTGCCCTGCCAGAAATGCCCTTGGGGATTATTCCAGACGCTGGGGCTATTCAGCGTCTGCCGCGCCGCATTCCTTATAATATCGCGATGGAAATGCTGTTGCTAGGGCGGCGCATGAAAGCGGATGAAGCTGCGCATTATGGGCTTATCAATAAGGTCGTACCCCATGCGGATTTGATGACTGAGGCTATGGACTGGGCCGAAAAACTGGCTTGGGCCGCGCCTCTGGCGATGCAGTCGGTCAAAGAAGTTCTGCGCCACATTGAGTGTCAGCCCATGCAACGTGCTTTTTCCAGCATGCGGCAAGATGATTTGCCAACCTATCGCTCAATGCTTACCTCAGAAGACGCCGCCGAAGGCATTAAGGCGTTTGTTGAAAAGCGTGAACCTGTCTTTAAGGGAAAATAGCCATGCGCATCGCGCCAGACCAAGTCACACATGTCACGAGCATAGGAGCCGGGCCAATTGGTGCAGGCTGGGCGGCTCATTTTCTGGCCAGAGGATATCATGTGACGGCCTATATTCATCACATGGATGAAGAAAGTCAGTTTATGTCGGTGGTCAACACTGCTTGGCCTTGTCTGGTAGATTTAGGTCTAGCAGATGGCGCCAGCATGGATCACTTAACCATAACAGATGATCTTAATATGGCGACGCGCGATGCCCAATTTATTCAAGAAAGCGCACCAGAGCGCATGGAGATTAAACAAGCGCTCTATGAAACCCTAGGCCGTATTACCGCCCCCGAAGTCGTCATTGCCTCCAGCACCTCTGGGCTGACCATGACGGATATTCAGGTAAAATCAGCAACGCCCGAACGCTGTGTTGTTGGTCACCCGTTTAATCCGCCTTACCTGTTGCCATTGGTTGAGGTGATTGGCGGTGATAAGACCGCAGATGAGGCGCTGGATTGGGTGATGGCATTTTATCATCACGCAGGCAAAGAGCCTATCCGACTGAAAAAAGAAATCCCCGGCTTTATCGCCACGCGCCTGCAAGAAGCGCTCTGGCGTGAAGCCTTGCATATGGTGGCAAATGGCGAAGCCTCACCCGAAGATATTGATCGCGCGCTCCGCTTTGGGCCTGCGCCTCGCATGGCGATACAGGGACAATGCATGGCCTTTCATGTCGCTTGCGGGGCTGGCGGTATGGCGACGAACCTTGATCAATTTGGCCCTGCGCTGAAATTGCCATGGACACGCCTCAAAGCACCTGAGTTAACCCAAGAATTGCGCGATGCGATGGTGGATGGCTGTAACGCGATGGCGGCAGGCAGGCATTTTGAGGATATGGCCGCAGAACGCGACCGTCGCATTGTGGCGGTGCTAAAGGCGGCAAATGCACCGCTAGAATAACGGCGATCCTATCGCTTAGCATGATGGCTTAAGCGTTGAACATTTACCTTTCCGATTGCTGGTGTTTAGGCAATTTGGTGAAGCTGTAAATCGTCCCATGCCAGACCGGTTCATGTTCATCATCCGGCCAAGCCATGCGATACTGGCTTGGCTTACGGCCAAAAGTCTTGCTAAAGCAATGCGAAAAATACGACATCGAATTAAACCCACACGCTACCGAAATTTCCCGAATATTCATATTCGTGCTTACCAAAAGTGTTCGCGCATATTGCAATTTTAATTGGCGATAAAACTGCACCACACTGCATCCCACATCACGGCGGAACAGGCGTTCCAGTTTTCGTTGCGGCACTTTGATTTGCTCACATAGCTCTGGAATAGAAATGTTGTCCTCAATATGGCGTTCCAGAAACCGCGTCACATCTCTGATCACCGGATTCACATCACTGATATTTGTGCCAATGATAGGGCGTTGCATGGTTTCCGCTGACCGGATGCTTTGATGCAGCATCTGGCTTGCGACTTCCTTTGCCAAATCCACGCCATGGGTCGTTGCCATGAGATGCAGCATCAGATCCGCCCCTGCCGTGCCACCCGCGCAAGTCATGATCTGATGATCAAGGGTATAAAGCTGTTCGGTTGCCATGACATCCGCGAAAGTTTCGGCAAAACCGGCAAAAAATGACCAATGGGTGGTGGCTGGTTTTTGGTTAAGAAGCCCTGCTCTGGCCAGAATATAAGCGCCGATTTCAACACCGATCATTGGCGCGCCATGCCGCGCCCGTTGGCGCAACCAGTTGATCAGCTTGCTATCGGTATTGCGCTCTGCGCCCCAGCTTCCAAACAAAGCTACGGTTGCCGAACTCATTTGCTCTGACAACGGCTCACAATCCAGACTGATGCCATTGCTCGCTGTGACGCGGCCACCCCCTAAGGATTGAAACTGCCAATGATAAAGCGGTGAAGGGGCAATATAATTGGCGATCCGCAACGGTTCGATCAAAGTCGTCAGGCTTGCCATATTAAACCGCGGCAGAACCACACAGATCAATTGTTCAGGTGTTGGTGACGATGATGGCAACGCATCCATAGGATTGCCCCTTGGCAGAGAAATTATCGAAAAAAGGAAGATTATGGCGAAAAATTTATAATGGCAAGACGATTATATTAGGATCATTTTATCAGATACAAGGGAGGCATATCATGAATATGGAAGTTATTTTGACCTGCGCAGTGACCGGGGCAGGCGACACCACAAGCAGAAGCGAGCATGTTCCAGTCACACCAGACCAAATTGCACAAGCTGCCATTGATGCCGCTAAGGCAGGCGCATCTGCGGCTCATATCCATGTGCGCGACCCAAAAACAGGAAAGGGATCACGCGACACTGAACTGTTTCGGCAGGTTGTTGATAAGGTGCGGTCATCCGACACCGATGTCGTCATTAACCTAACCGCTGGAATGGGTGGCGACTGGGTTCCAGATGACAGCAATCCTGCTATGCCAGGGCCAGGAACAGATATGATTGGCCCCGAAGAACGCCTTGCCCATGTCATCGCCCTTAAACCAGAAATTTGTAGCCTTGATTGCGGCACTATGAACTTTGGTAATGGTAATGAGATTTATATTTCTACACCAGCCTATCTGCGCCGTATGGCAGAAATCGTCCAAAGCCTTGGGGTTAAACCTGAACTGGAAGTGTTTGAACTTGGGCATATCCGTTTTGCCAAACAGATGTTGGCAGAAGGCCTGATTGACGAACCTCCTATGTTTCAGATTTGTCTGGGTATTCCATGGGGGGCGGATCAGTCCGTCGATACCATGAAGGTGATGAAAGACGAATTGCCGCAAGGCGCGTCATGGGCGTCATTCGGCATTTCAAGGATGCAGATGCCAATGGCGGCGGCGGCGGTTGCCATGGGCGGTAATGTTCGTGTTGGGCTTGAGGATAATATCTATCTTGATAAAGGCGTGTTGGCGACCAATGCCCAGTTGGTGGAGCGCGCGAGAGAGATTATTGAGCGCATGGGTGCACGGATTCTCACCCCTGAAGAAGCGCGTAAAAAACTTGGCCTGAAAAAACAGTCCTAGAGGAGAACCTGATGCCAGACCAACTTAACCACGAAAACCAATTGCTGGCTGATAGCGTTCGCCGGTTTATGGAAGAAGAAATTTTTCCCCACGAAGATCAGGTTGATCGTGACGGGGCCGTGCCCATTGAGTTAGGTCGCCAGATTGAAGAGCGATCCAAAGAGGTGGGTCTGTTCGCCGCCAACTTGCCTGCTGAAATTGGTGGCGGTGGTCTGGATTATGAACAGATGGGCATCATTGAACATGAGTTTGGTAAAACCAGCCATGCCCTGCATTCTTGGATTGCACGTCCCACCGAAATCCTTTTGGCAACTGAAGGCGATCAACGCGATACCTATCTGATGCCCTGCTTGACCGGGGCAAAGCGTG
>JALRFL010000233.1 GCA_023259875.1 Alphaproteobacteria bacterium | reverse complement strand
CGCTGAAGCCATGATTCTGCCAGCCTTAGCGGCACTAGCCCCTGATCTTCGGGTCATTTCCGAAGAACACGCCGCCAGTCATCATCTTGCCCCAACCGAAGCTTATTTTCTTGTTGATCCGCTAGATGGCACAAAAGAGTTTATAAAATCTGATGATCAAGGGGCATTCACTGTAAATATTGGGTTGGTGCATCAATCTGTTCCTGTCATGGGATTGGTGCTAGCCCCAGCGCGGAAAACGCTTTATTGGGGGTATCAAGGCGGCGGTGCATTTTGTCGATCAAGGGAAAAGACCACCCCTATTTCGGTGAGGAAAATCCCGTCATCAGGCGCCGTTGCGGTGGCCAGTGCCTCTCACCGGGATGCTGAAACCGATGCTTGGCTATCAAAACATGGGATTAGCCAAACCACTGCCATCGGCTCATCATTAAAATTTGCCCTTATTGCCGCTGGACAAGCGGATGTTTATCCTCGGTTTGGGCCAACCATGGAATGGGATACCGCGGCTGGTGATGCGGTCTTACGCGCCGCTGGCGGCAAGGTGTGTCACCCCAATGGCCAGTCCTTTGGTTATGGCAAACCAGAATGGCGCAATGGTGCTTTTATCGCATTAGGCCAATTTCACTTGTAAAAGCAACAATCCGATCAGCCGCCGTGACTGGCAAGGCTGTCTTTGGGCACATCGTTTCGCTGGGTCATGCTGTAATCACGCAGAACCTCAACGACGCGAATACGATAATCATCGAAAATTTCTTTCCTACCTTTTGCTTGTGCCTTTCGGTGTTCCATAACATTGCGCCAACGATCAACCGCGGCTTCGTCTTCAAAAAACGATATGGACAGATATTTGTCAGGATTGGTTATGCTCTGAAATCGCTCAACGCTGATAAATCCCTCGGTGGCTTCGGCAATCGGGCGAATTTCTGCGGCGATATCCAGATATTCTTCCATTTTTCCTTGTTTCGGGAAGACTTCAAAAATAATGGCAATCATGTTTGTCTCCATTAAGGGGTATTATGTGATCACCTACTCAAAGTGATGCTAACCTCCGCAAGCCAGCCGCGCAAGGTATCATGACATCACTACCCCCCAAATCAACCGACACCCCAAGAGGATGAGTGCAATATGGGCGATATGATAAAACCCTTTATCGGTCATGCGCCGATTGAGCCATTTTCCTATGCTGACCCCAAGGGGAATGATCGGTATCAAAACCACCGTCACGAATAGCGTCGATGAGGTGAACATCCCCAGCTGAAAAAAGAACGGCAGTTTCGCCACATTGATAGAAAAGAAATACCACGCGCTTGTCCCAACCACGAGAAAACGGTGCATCTTCATAGGCAAAAGATAAACCTGAACAGGGATGCCGCCAGTTAAAGAAATAAATGACGAAAAGCCAGATAAGCCGCACCAGATCGCCGCCCGCGATTTCAAACGACCGCGCAAATGCCGCGCTTTCTGGCGAGGGTTTGACAGGATTGTTGGGGATTTCACACGATACCAATATCGCCCCCCAATAATCAAAGCAATCAGACCAATGAGCGCTTTCAGCATGGCGTCATTGATGACGCTGATCAGAAGATAACCAAAAACCTGACCCACCACACCAAACACCACCATCCATAACAGCACGCGCCAATAACTGTATCCGCGCCATATCCAAATGGCCCAGATATCCGTCAACAGATAAAGCGGCAAAAGAATCGCCAGCGTTTCTCTGGCTGGAAGAATGGTCAGCATAAGGGGCGCAGATAATGACGCCACCGCGCCGCCAAAGCCGGATTTGGCAATCGCCATGAGCAAAACCGATGCCCCACAAACCCCCCAAAAGATAAGCGCGGAGCCTTCTTGAAAAGGGGGTGTCATCAGGTGATGCGAAAACATTTCATGTAACATATTAAGATATCGGCATTAATCAGAGTAAGGTTGCCTTAAACCCATGACGACAAAGAGGGGGTATCATGCGCTATTTTTGCACCTAGCGCAAACTCTAGACGCCGCTTTGTTATGATTAGCGAATTGCCATGCAAGGATATAGATTTTTGTGATGAAACATGGACATCACGCAAATGCATTGATCGGGACAAATCATCTTTACAAGAGGATAGTCTCTGATTAGTGTTTATCTGCAAGATGATTTAATCAAAAGGATATCTCTTAT
>JALRFL010000195.1 GCA_023259875.1 Alphaproteobacteria bacterium | reverse complement strand
CAATGCTGGATGTTCCCACCCATGTTCTGCGGTTTTGGGAAACCCGTTTTACTCAGCTAAAACCGATTAAACGCAATGGAGGACGGCGCTATTACCGCCCCGAAGACATTGTGCTTTTGAAAAAAATTCAAGACCTGCTTTATCAAGAAGGCTATACGATTAAAGGCGCACAGCAAGCGTTGAAAGGCTTCTCTAAGCCAAAACAAGACGCCGCGGTTGCTGAACTTTCTGCCTCAGTTGCCCCCGTGGCGGATGCACCAAACATGGGTTCAGATCGTATCGCTAAGGCTGTGATTTTGCTGAAAGAGGCGCAATCGCGTTTATCTCGCATCAGTTGATCGGCATTTCATTTCGGTTCTGGTAGCCATATGTCAGGACACTTATCAGTATTAGTAAAAAGAGGAGATCGTTATGCAAAACCCAAAAAATTTGCAAATCGATTCGGATCGGCTTTGGGACAGTTTGATGGAAATGGCAAAGATTGGCCCGGGTGTTGCTGGCGGCAATAATCGCCAAGCGCTAACCGATGCCGATGGTGAGGCGCGTGAATTGTTCCAAACATGGTGCCTTGATGCCGGTATGACCATGGGTGTGGATACCATGGGCAATATGTTTGCCACCCGTCAAGGCACAGACCCGGATGCGTTGCCAGTTTATCTTGGCTCTCATCTCGATACTCAACCCACAGGGGGGAAGTATGATGGCGTTCTTGGGGTTTTGGGTGGCCTTGAGGTGATACGAACCTTGAACGATTTGGGGGTGAAAACAAAACACCCGATTGTGGTCGTGAACTGGACGAATGAAGAAGGCACTCGTTTTGCCCCGGCGATGGTATCATCAGGGGTGTTTGCTGGAAAATATGATCAGGACTGGGTTTATGATCGCACCGATGCCGAAGGCAATCGGTTTGGCGATGAACTCAAGCGAATTGGCTGGGTCGGTGATGAAAAGGTCGGGGCGCGAAAGATGCACGCCTTGTTTGAATTGCATATTGAACAAGGCCCTATTCTTGAAGCTGAAGGAAAGCCAATCGGTGTGGTTACCCATGGGCAGGGGTTACGCTGGATTGAAATTACCGTTACTGGCAAAGAAAGCCATACCGGCTCAACCCCAATGGAGATGCGGAAGAATGCTGGCCGTGGATTAGCGTTAATCACCGAACTGGTTCATGACATTGCCATGAAGCATCAGCCAAACGCCGTGGGGGCAATTGGGCAAATTGATGTTTATCCGAACTCGCGCAATATCATTCCGGGTAAAGTGGTTTTCACCGTGGATATGCGCTCACATAAGATTGATATTCTCAATAGCATGGTGAAAGAGTTGTTATCAGAGGCAGAAAGCCTATGCCGTGAGATTGGGGTTGGGTTCGCGTCTGAAATTGTTGGGCAATTTGACCCCCCAGCTTTTGATTTGGATTGTCTTGACGCCATTCGTAAGGCGGCGGATGATTTGGGATATGCCCATATGGATATCGTATCGGGCGCCGGCCATGATGCGTGCTGGATTAATGATATCGCCCCAACAGCAATGATTATGTGCCCTTGTGTTGGTGGGTTAAGCCATAACGAAGCCGAAGAAATTTCCAAAGAATGGGCAGGGGCAGGGACAGATGTGTTGATGCACGCGGCCTTGCGGATGGCACAAATTGTTGAGGAATAGGGCAATTCATAGGGGTTTTGCGTATGTGATGCCCTTGTCTTTTGCTTTAGTCCCCTTTGCCTAGATTTCAGGGCTTCTCTTTCTCTATAAGCTTGGTTATAAAGAACGCGTCGGAGTGTAGCGCAGCCTGGTAGCGCACCATACTGGGGGTGTGGGGGTCGTGGGTTCAAATCCCGCCACTCCGACCATTTCAAAGTAGAATATGAATGAAGCCATTTGATTATCTCCTTTACGGCCTTACCATTTTTGCTTGGTCAACCAGCTGGTTGCCATTGAGATGGCAGTTAGGCGTCGTTGCGCCAGAGGTGTCGCTGTTCTGGCGATTTATCTTTGCTGGACTGATCATGATGGTGGTAGCTAAGCTTTCTGGCCATTCGTTGCGTTTAACAAAAGAGGTTCATCTTAGGATTGCTGTTTTAAGCCTGTTTTTGTTTAGTTTTAATTTCTTGAGTTTTTATTATGGCGGCCTCGGCGTATCTTCAGGGTTGCTGGCCGTTGTGTTTTCAACAGCATCACTCATGGTTATTCTAGAAAAGGCGGTGATTGACCGGCAATGGCCTGAAGTCAGGCTATTGTTTGCCGCTATCTTAGGCATTGGCGGCATATTTTTAATCTTTCTGCCTGAATTAGAAAAAGGTCACGCCCCATTGGCAAGTCTCATGTTCTGTTTTATGGGGACATTGATTTTCAGTCTTGGAAACATTCTCTCAGGCCGGCTTCAAAGCCGCCAAGTTTCCGTGATTTCTAGTAACAGTTGGGGGATGCTTTACGGTGCGACTTATCTAGGGCTTGTGGCGGTGTTTCGCGGTGATGCGTTTATCATGGAATATAGCTGGAAATACCTTGGGGGATTGTCTTGGTTGGTGATCATTTCCACGGTGATGGCATTTACCTGTTATCTGACCTTAATCGGCCGCATAGGGCCGGGCAGGGCAAGTTATATAACCGTCATTTTCCCCGTGGCGGCGTTATTGATATCACAGCAGATGGAAGATTATGAATGGACCTATCTGTCTTTGGTGGGTTTGGGGCTGGTTGCTTTTGGAAATACCATCATGGCGCGATCGGCTAAAAGCCGGACAAATTGAACATTATGACGCCCAGCGATAGGATTGCCACCAGCGTTAACCCATGCCGCAGACGCATATACCAAGATGGCAGTATCCCCATGCTGGCTATCAAGACATCCACCACCCAGCATAAACCCAACAGGGCAATGACATAGCCAAGGCTGGCATTGGCTGGCATCAGCATAATGATAACGCCGGCAAGCGAAGGCAAAACCGACCAAATCAACCGCCATTTGGTTGCGTGTTGGTGATGATCAAGCGCCAAACCCCAATGCACAGCGCCCAGAAATATCCCGATAGAAACCCCGTAACGCGCACCTAATTCTGCGCTGAATTGCATCAGCATAGGATCAGGGCTGAAACTGCCAGCCGCGGCGGCAACAAAGGGAATAACCCCCAGCCAGCCAAGCATATAGGCCCATCTGGGGGTATGTTGTGATCGCATGATCTGGCGGTTGCTAGCCGGCATCTGCGGTAAGGCCAGAGGCGGCAATGCCCGCAAGCGCAGCGGCTTCATCATTATCGGATGTGTCACCAGAAATGCCAACCGCCCCAAGAATAGCGCCGGATGCGTCGCGGATCAAAACGCCACCCGGAACAGGAACTATTTTGCCATCGGCTAAGCCGTTAATAGAGTCCACAAAATACGCCTGTTGTTCGGCACGGTTCATGAGCGCGCGGCTACCCATGCCTAGCTGAACAGCACCATTGGCTTTCGCCTTGGCGATATCTGATCGCATGATGCTGACGCCATCTTCGGATTGGATGGAAATCGTGGCGGCGCGGTGATCTAGGACAACTACACTAATCGGTTTTAAGTTTAATTTTCTGGCCTCAGCTAAAGCGGCAGTGGTAATGATGTTTGCTTGTTCAAGTGTTAGCATATGGATAATCCTTTAAGTCTAGTAAGTTCCTGAATCAAATATAGGTAGGGGCAGAAAAGCTCACGGCATTAACCGGATGATTTCAGCCATGGCAAGATAGCAGAAAAATCCTTACCTTTCCCGTTTTCTTGCACAAAAGTGTCGTAGATCATTTTTGCGGTTTTGCCAATCTTTGGATTAGCCCCTGCGTTTTCCGCGGCCGCCATGGCAAGGCTGAGGTCTTTGAGCATGAGTTCTGCGGAAAAGCCAGGGCGATAATCGTGGTCGGCTGGACTATCTGGGCCAATACCGGGGGCAGGGCAATACGCATTCATTGACCAGCTATACCCTGATGAGGTGCTGACCACATCAAACATCTTTCCTCGATCAAGCCCTAAGCGATCCGCCAGATCAAAAGCCTCACAAGTGGCGATCATGGTCGCCCCAAGAATCATGTTATTGCAAATCTTTGCTGATTGACCTGACCCGATATCACCGCAATGGACAGCCTTTTTACCCATGGTCTCAAAAAGCGTCATCGCCCTTGACACATCCTCACCCTTGCCGCCAATCATGAAGGTCAGGGTGGCATTAATGGCGCCGGTGATGCCGCCGGAAACCGGGGCATCAATATAGCCAAGGCCAGCGGCAATTGCTTGATCACCGGTCGCGCGCGTGGCGGCGACATCCACAGTAGAGCAATCAATCAATAACGCCCCTTTGGTCATATGTGGGATAATGGCATTGGCGACTTGTTGAAGCGCGTTGCCATCAGGAAGCATCGTAATAACACAATCCATGCCTTGAGCGGCGTCTTTGGCTGAACTGGCTTGACGCAGGCCTCCTGATGCCGCAGTAACCACATCAAACCCGGTCACCTCAAAACCTGCTGTGACCAGATTAGCCGCCATGGGTGCGCCCATCTGGCCTAAGCCGATAAATCCTATTTTCATCATGTGTATTCCATTAATCAAGTCGTTTGATAAGCCTAGACTTAGCCAAGGGGCTTGGTCAATCGCTGAATATTCCGGTTATGGGATGGTTTCATTCTTTTCGGTTTTGGTGTTATGGTGATGGCGCATGATCTGTGCTGACATCATTAAGCCCTCTATTCGTTAAAGGGGAAAGCCCGTGTCTGAAATTGTCTATAAAATTTGCCACAAAGAGGAATGGCAAACCGCTCTGAAACATCAGGTTTACAAAGGCTCATCCCTTGATCTTCAAGACGGTTTTATTCATCTTTCAACCGCAGACCAAGCGGCAGAAACAGCAAGACTGCATTTTGCCAATCAAAGCGGGCTTATGCTGATTGCCGTTGATCCGACTGGCCTTATCATTCGCTATGAGCCTTCAAGAGATGGGCAGTTGTTTCCCCATCTTTATGGCGATTTGCCTGTTGATCATGCCCTTTGGGCAGAAGCGTTGCCGTTAGGCGCGGATGGCACGCCAGAGGTGGAATCCCTTTTAAAAAAGCATCGGTAAATAGCCCTTTTTACTTTTCAAGCGATCTTATCATAACTGTGGATAGGTTGGATTCTATTGTTGCGTCGGCGTTTGTGTTCCTATAATACATGAGGTGATTTCGCGGCTGTGGTGAAATTGGTAGACACGCCAGATTTAGGTTCTGGTGGCGAGAGCC
>JALRFL010000184.1 GCA_023259875.1 Alphaproteobacteria bacterium | reverse complement strand
ACAACATATCCTAGAAGATATTATTCAGATCATCACCCCGCAAACATTAGACCCAGCGCATCCATTCCCCTTTATTGCCAATAATGGGTTTGGAATGTTTTTGTCCCTTGAAGATGACAAAAAGAAACACAAAACCGCTTTGATACTGTTATCGCCGGTTCTTAGCCGGTTTTTTGCCTTGCCGGGGGATGGGGCGCGTTTTATCACCCTTGAAGATACCATCTTGCTTAATCTGGATGAAATCTTCCCCGATCATAAACTGGTCAACCATGTGCTGTTTCGGGTCATTAGGGATTCAGAAATTGAATTCGACGAAGAAGCCGAGGATTTGGTCGCCAGTTTTGAAAATGCGGTAAGGGCTAGGCGCAGGGGGAATGTGATTGCCTTGCAATTATCTTCTGAAGGCCCTGATGACATGACACAAGTGCTGGCGAATAAACTGATGGTGTCTGACAGTGATATTGATTATGTCGGCGGCATGATTGGGCTGTCTGATTTGAGCCAGATTTGCAGTGCTGGGGGTGATCATCTCCGCTTTCCGCCATATTCGGCGCGCTTTCCTGAACGCATTAGGGATTTTGGCGGCGATTGTTTTGCGGCTATCCGTTCAAAAGATATTTTGGTTCATCACCCTTATGAAAGTTTTGATGTTGTTCTTCAATTTCTGCGCCAAGCCGCAGAAGACCCAAAGGTGATTTCTATTCGACAGACGCTGTATCGCACTTTGCCAGATTCTCCGATTGTTCGGGCATTGATCGCGGCGGCAGAGGCTGGAAAATCAGTCACCGCGATGGTGGAAATTAAAGCGCGATTTGATGAAGAGGTGAATATTCGTTTGGCGCGGTTGCTAGAGCGTGCCGGTGTTCAAGTGGTGTTTGGCTTTGTTGATCTAAAGACCCATGCCAAATTATCCTTGGTGGTACGGCAAGAGGAAAATGGCTTGCGCAGTTATGCCCATTGCGGCACGGGAAATTATCATCCCATGACGGCAAAGGTATATACCGACCTTTCTTATTTTACCTGTGACCCGGCTATCTGCGCCGATATTGTTCGCATTTTCAATTATATGACCTCTTATGTCACGCCAGCAAAATTGAATAAGGTTAAATTTGCCCCTGTGTCCGCGCGGCAAATGTTCACCGAGGCGGTGCAATCAGAAATTGCTGCCGCCAAAAGAGGCGAGCCATCAGGCATCTGGCTTAAGCTGAATGCTCTTGTTGATAAGGCCTCAATAGATCTGCTTTACGAAGCCTCCCA
The DNA here is from genome assembly GCA_023259875.1 of Alphaproteobacteria bacterium. GTDB lineage: Bacteria > Pseudomonadota > Alphaproteobacteria > Puniceispirillales > UBA1172 > UBA12202. The sequence continues at coordinate 2,939 of JALRFL010000184.1, read as the reverse complement.
AGCCGGCGTGCCGATTGAATTAGTGGTCAGAGGGATCTGCTGTCTTAGACCCGGAGTGAAGGGGTTGTCAGAACATATCAGGGTGCGATCACTGATCGGGCGGTTTTTGGAACATTCACGCATCTATGCCTTTGCTAATGGTCAGCCTTTGCCATCATCGGAAGCCAAGGTTTATATTTCTTCCGCCGATTTGATGCCGCGCAATTTGGATCGCCGAGTTGAGGTGTTTATGCCGATGGAAAACCCAACCGTGCATCGGCAAATTCTTGATCAGATCATGATGAGCAATATCAAAGATACCAGCAACAGTTGGTTATTACAGCCTGATGGCCGTTATATTCGGCATCCTGATGCCGAAACTAAGCCGTTTTCTGCGCATCACTTTTTCATGACGAATCCGAGCCTTTCGGGTCGTGGATCAGCGCTTGATGAGCCAAAACCATTCGATCTGGAAAAGCCCTAGCATGACGGACATTGCAGATGTGAAACTTCCTGCCTCGCCCTTATCCGGGGCAAGTCTTGAGAAATTAAACCGCGCCTCATCAACCATTGGCTTGATTGATATTGGGTCAAACTCAATCCGTCTTGTGATCTATCGGTCGGGGGGTAAGTTTCCCCATCCCCAATTTAATGAACGCGAAGTTTGCCGTCTGGGAATGGAGGTCAACACAACAGGAATGTTAGGCGAAAGCCAGATGACACACGCGCTAGAAACGCTTAACCGTTTTGCTATGCTTGCGCGGCTTAGTAAGGTGGATGTGCTTGAGGCTTTTGCCACAGAAGCGGTGCGCCGTGCCAATAACAGCAAAGATTTTCTTGCTAAAGCCGAAGCAATTCTCGGCATAACAATCATGGTGATTTCAGGTCAGCAAGAGGCCTTTTTATCGGCCTCAGGGGTATGCGCCGGTTTCAGAGACCCTTGTGGTGTGGTCGCGGACCTAGGCGGCGGCAGTTTAGAATTGGTCAGAATATCTGAAGGAAAAACTATTGATCGCGATCAAGCCGCCAGCCTGCCTTGCGGCTATCTGGTTGATTACGATATGGCGGCAATTGATGATTTTCTTCATCAGGTGACTTGGTTGCCGTTCTCAAAAGGTCAGCGATTTTATGCCGTAGGCGGTGTCTGGCGCGCGATAGCGACAGCGTATAGTTTTCTGCTGAAACCGCGTTTGGATATTGTCCACGGGCTTTCCATTACGCCCGATCAACTAGAAGACATGATGGCATCTATTGAAGACAAACAAGGGCAAATCCATGGCATTCCCCCTGCACGCCGACCAAATATGACGCAAGCCATTCGCCTTACCCGTGCCTTGATCACGCATCTTGAGCCATCAGAAATTATTTTTTCTGCCTTTGGGGTGCGCGAAGGGATGCTTTATGATTGTCTGGATTTGGATCATCGTGGCTCTGATCCTTTAATGGATGGGGTCAAGGAATACGCAGTGATGACCTCGCGCTTTCCCCAGCAAGGGGAAACCTTAGAACAGCTGGTGCTTCAATGTCTTGATTCTTATGATGCGGATACCCAGCGTTTAGCCGTGGCGTGTTGCTATCTTTGTGATCTGGCATGGATTGAACATCCCGATCACCGCGCCCGATTAGCGGTGGAAAAAATGCTAGGGCTTTCGGTCAATGGGATCACCCATATGGAGCGCGTTTGGATGGCGGTTGTTCTCTATGCGCGTTATGAGGGGGTTTTACCCATTCATAAAAATGTGATGTCTATTCTGCCTAGCACGGCGAGAAAAACCGCGAAAACCGTTGGGTTACTGCTTCGTATGCTGATGACATTCAGCGGCGGCATCACACCTGTGCTTGAGCAAATCACGATTACCAAAACGAAAAAAGGCTTTGCTCTTGCCGCTGATCCTGTGTTGCTAGGAAGCGGTGATTTGCTTCAGCGCCGCATCGCCAGCGTGAACAGGACAATGTCACAAAAAATCACTTTGGTACGATAATCGTTTTGTTGCCTTTGGCGGTGATAGCAATATCCCCATTCAACAGCTTTTCTGCCCATTGCCCAAACACTTCGTGCCGCCAACCTGATAGTGCCATTAGCCCTTCTGATTGGCCTTTGGCAAGGGTTTCGATATCCTGACTGCTGGCGATTAGCCGGCTGGCCACCTCGGCGTTTTCCGCACAATGTTTCAGCAAGACCTTTAGCAAATCGGCTGTGGCTTGAGGGGCTGGTTTTTCGGGGCGTGATGGAGGGGCAGGCCACAACGCCCGATCCTCTTGATCTGCCGCTGAAATCACCGCAATCAAAGCGTCACCATAGGGTTTGGTGACATTCGGGTTAACGCCGCGAACATCATTCAGTTCGGCTAGGCTGGCTGGGCCTTGCATGGCGATACTGACCAATGTGTCATCTTTGGCGATACGCTGTCTGGGCTTGTCTCTTTTCTGGGCTTCTTGTTCACGCCAACGGCCAAGATGTTTCAAACGGTTTAAGGCCTGTGGTTTATGGATACGATGCTTGATGCGTGTCCAGACGGTGTCAATATCCACCTCATATTGCTGGGGCTGGCAAAGCGCGCTCATTTCCTCGCTTAGCCAATGCTGCCGGCCTGCGGTATGGATACGGTCGGTAAGGATATGATAAGCGCGTTCCAGATGGATAACATCATCAAGCGCATAGCGATATTGGCGCGGCGATAGGGGGCGACGGCTCCAATCCGTGAATTGCGAGGATTTGTCGATCTTGATCCCTAGAATATGATGAATCAGTTTATCATAACCCACTTGATCCCCAAGGCCGCATACCATCGCCGCGATCTGCGTATCATAAACCGATTTCGGCAATTCCCCCATCATGCGAAAGAAAATCTCAAGGTCTTGTTTGCCCGCGTGAAACACTTTGGTCGTGTTCGCGTCGCGCAAAAGCGCGATCAGAGGGGTGAGATCAATACCGTCCGCCCATGGGTCAATCGCCGCCG
>JALRFL010000055.1 GCA_023259875.1 Alphaproteobacteria bacterium | reverse complement strand
TCAACATGATGTCTGAAATGGACGAAAAACCGTGAAAATGACGGTAAAATGTTACTAACGGAACACATTCTATGGTGTTCATAACGTGTTCATAACGTGTTCATAACGTGTTTCTAAGAGTTGACTAAAGAAATAAAAACTCAGCATGATTTAATTAATTCACGTTCAAATTCCAATTAAGCGCAAAATAAGCTGGTTAGGTCTAGATTATATTACACCCTAGGGAGTAAAGGGCGTTATGCTCTCTCTGCCTAACACAGGCAAGTGAAGGCAGTTAACTGCCCTATAGAGAGTAAGTACATTATCACCTACCATGCCATCCGCCTTACCCTATACTGATAACGGCAAGCACAGCTTTCCATACAACCCACACCTCACTGCCCACAAAGAGCTCTGTCAGCCCTCTGGTTGAATAATACTCAAGCAATGCTCGTGTCTATCAGTGAATCCCACAGAGCTATTGAGAGCATATTTATGCGGCATGTAAGGGTGTCATTTCGCCAAGCACTGAAATGATCTACAAACGGATGTCCATATCGTGCCGGTTGACAGTGACGCAGATACCTGTAACCTATTGATATTGAATACAAATCAATGTGTTAGCACAAGATATGGTGAGGTTAATGGAGCGGGTGATGAGATTCGAACTCACGACCCTTACCTTGGCAAGGTAATGCTCTACCCCTGAGCTACACCCGCATCCGAGCCCTGCAATATAATGCAAGTCAGGATGGACGCAAGCGAAAAATGATCCGCCGCTTGCGCGAGCGTTTTGTCATGCCTGATGGCCGTGTTGAGGGATCACCAGAACGCGGCAACAATAGCGATTATGCGCTAAGCGCGGCTTGCACGCCAGTGATGATATAATCTTGGGTGGCGTCATCTAGCCACGCATGAAACGGCAAGGCCAAAATGCGCTCACAAAGCTCGGCGGTGACTTTAAGGCCGCCGGTTTCAATCGGATACGCGGCGTAAGGCGGATGCTGGTGAATGCCTTGGGTGTAATAAATCACCGTCGGAATCCCTTTTTCTTTAAGTGCCGCTTGTATGGCGTTGCGATCAGCGCCATTGGGCAGAAGCACGCAATATTGCGCCCAGCTAGAGGTGGCGCCATTTGTTAATTTTTGCGGCGTCACAAGCCCTGATAGCCCATTGTGATACCGATCTGCTAGGCTCTGTCTGCGCTGAAGCTCATCTGGAAATATCGCTAATTTTTCAAGCAATACCGCCGCTTGCACCGTATCCATCCGTGCGGTCATGCCAATCCGATCATATTGATAACGGTTTTTGCCCATGCCATGCACTCTGGCAGATTTGGTGATGTCAGCTAATTCATCGTCATCTGTGAAAACTGCGCCACCATCACCATAGCAGCCAAGAGGTTTCGCAGGGAAAAAACTGGTGGCGGTCATTTTTGCCATCTGCCCTGCCACCTTACCATCGCGCTGTGCCCCTAAGGATTGGGCGGCATCATCAAGAACCCATAGCCCATGGCTATCTGCAAAATCAGTGATCGTCGCCATATCCGCCGCCTGTCCAAATAGCCCAACGGCGATAACACCAACCACACGAACCCCTGCGGTTTTCGCTGCCGCCATCGCGTCCTCTAGCTTATGGGGATCAAGGGTAAAGGTTTCATGATCCACTTCAGCAAAAATGGGAACTGCACCTAGACACGGCATGACCTCGGCGCTAGCGGCAAAACTGAAACTTGGAACAATCACGCCATCACCTGGGTTGAGACCAAGCGCCATCAGGCAAAGCAACAGGGCATCTGTGCCGCTTGAGGTGCTGATCGCATGGCGGGTGTTGGTGAATTGGGCTAGCTGGGTTTCTAGTTCAGCAATCTCAGGCCCCATAATATATTGACCATGGTTGAGCACCTTTTGCAGGGCTTCATCAATCTTTGGCCGTATCTGTGCTTGTTGTGCCCCAAGATCAATAAAGGGGATCATATTATCAGCGGAATAATGAGGCGATGATGTAGCGGTCATAATGCTTTCCTTAAATTGTCATCTTCTGATGCGGCCTGTCATTTCTGATCATGGTTGGTTAGGTTTTGGCTGGCCTGTTTTTCCATCCGTGCAAGTAAGTTTTGGACATATAGTGCTTCGGTGAGGTCTGTTGGCGCGGCTTGGTTCGTTTTCACCATATTCACAAATGCCTGCATTTCGTCTTTAAGCGGCTCAGACGCTGGTAATGCTATGACTTCTGGCTCTCCGCGTTCAAGATTAGGGTTAAGCGGATCTCTTTGGATACGCATAGGATAACGCGTCAATTTGCTGTCCCAAGGCTTAGTGTCATCAAACACCAGCGAGGCTTCGTCACCAACTATGGTCAGATTATGCACTTTCACCGGGTTCATCCAATTGGCCTGAACAGTAGCAGATACCCCATTAGCAAAACCGATTTGCGCAGTGACGATATCATCAATTCCTGGGGTAATATGGCTGATCATATGGCAGGACACCTGCTCTGCTTCCGCGCCTTTGACAAGATGATAAATCATTGCCAAATCATGAGGGCAAAGATCATAAAGCGCAGATTCCGTGGCGCGCACCCGGCCGGGGGCTAGCCGACTGGCACGGATATGGCGCATTTTGCCAATCTTGCCTTGTTCAACCGCCTGAGCGCAGGCAAGAAACGCCGAATGATAGCGCAGCAAATGCCCAAGCATAACATGCCGTTTAGCGGCACTAGCGGCCTTGGCGATGGATTCCGCATCTGCCAAAGTGAGAGCGAGAGGTTTTTCGACATAAATATGTTTTCCTGCCTCAAGTGCGGCAACAGCCAAATCATGATGGCTAGGGGCAGGTGTCGCTAACGCCACCCCAGCGATATCAGAGTTTGCCAGAATATCGTCAAAGGCCATCACCGATACCCCATGCTGATCGGCGATATGCTTGGCGCGTTCAGAATGACTATCGCAGATGCCAACCAGAACCCCAAGATGCGCAAGATTGCGAGCGATGTTTTGCCCCCACATTCCTGTGCCGATAAGGGCGATAGCAGGGGTATCGTTGGGTTGTTTCGGCATGATATATCCCGTTTTTGCGATGTTCCCCTTTGCTATCACGCAACTTTTGGGCGTGGTCAATCGTTGCATTTTGTTATATTCCGTGAATCTAAGGGCAATGACGGCAATCTGTGCGACAAACCGCCACAAAGGCGATGGCACAATCCATTGTTATTATTTCTAAATTCACATCACTAAAATCTCATACGCTGATATTTATGATATCAACGCGCAAGGAAAGCAGGAACCCCATATGACGCCCTCTTTACCCTATCAACCGGATGATCTGATGGCTGTGTTCGCAGAATTGGGTATCGTTGTGGAAAAGTTTTCTCATCCTCCACTGCGGACAGTGGAAGATTCGCAAGCCCATCGTCAAGGGATGCAGGGTGGTCATGCTAAAAACCTCTATCTGCGAGACCGGAAAAAACGCAATTATCTTGTTGTTGCCGAAGAAAACCAGCCGATTGATCTTAAACTGCTGGCAACGGCGATGCAGGCAGATCGGCTCACCTTTGGTAGTCCAGACCGGCTGATGCAATATCTGGGTGTAATCCCCGGCGCAGTAACCCCATTTTCAGTGATCAATGATCAGGCAGGTGAAGTAACAGTTTTCCTAGATGAGACATTAGCGGAAATGGAAAAGGCTAATTTTCATCCGCTTGTAAATGACCAAACGGTGACGATTGCCATATCAGATTTGATGCGGTTTTTTTCCCATACGGGGCATTCGGTATCTGTACTGCCGCTTCAGAAACTGATGAAATAATTCTTTCATTTCATGTCTTGTCATTTTGAAAAGAAATACTATTCTAAGGTTAAGGCCGGTAAAAAATAATAAGCTCTTTTCCGGAAATTAAAGTCAATTATTAATTTGGTAAAACATGGTTTCTTTAGATCAAGCCAATAATAGAGATATTTCTGGAACGGGTGTTGATGTCACTACTTCAACATTCATGAGTGAGGTTGTCGAAGCCTCACAGCACCAGCCTGTTATTGTCGATTTCTGGGCACCATGGTGCGGGCCTTGCAAACAGATGATGCCAGCTTTGGAAAAAGTCGTGGCCTCAACCCATGGCAAAGTTAAGCTAGCCAAAGTCAATATTGATGAAAATCAGGATATCGCTCAACAGCTTCGGGTGCAATCTGTTCCAACGGTTTATGTGTTTGTAAATGGTCAGCCCATTGATGGTTTTGTTGGGGCAAAGCCAGAATCCGAATTGCAAGCCTTAGTTAACCAATTGATGCAACAGGCAGGAGGCGAAGGCTCTGTTCAGACCTTCCTCGAAGAAGCCGAACAGGCTATCACAGCCAAAGATTTCGGCACCGCCATTGGCGCATTTCAGGCCGTGCTTCAGATGGAAGAAACCAATGAGGTTGCGGTGGCAGGGTTGCTGCGTTGTCTTATGGGGCTGAATGATCTTGAAGGCGCGCGGCAAATGTTGGGCAGCCTGTCTGAGGAATTGGCCGCCAGCGCCGCGATCGAAGAAGTGGCAAAGCGGTTGGCGTTTTCAGAAAAGGCGGCTGAACACGCTGGTGAACTTACAGAATTACAGGCGGCCGTTGAGGCAGAGCCAGAAAATATGCAGAAACGCTATGACCTTGCCATGGCCCAATTTGGGGCAGGAATGTCAGAAGATGCGATTAATCATTTGCTGGATATGATCCGCAAAAACAGAAACTGGAACGGGGATGCGGCACGACTCCAGTTGCTTGAAATATTTGCCGCGTTGGGGCCAACCGCTCCTGAAGTCAAGGAAGGTCGAAAACAACTATCATCGCTTCTGTTTTCGTGAAGACGTTTTAAAAGTTTAACAAGTCCATCCCATGGAAGGCTAATAACATGAAACGGAATTCGCTTGATCCAAACCTAGAGGATTTACCGGATCTAATCCCGATATTCCCTCTTGATGGTGCTTTGCTCCTCCCTGGGGGCAGGTTGCCACTTAATATTTTTGAGCCGCGTTATCTAGCTATGATATCAGATGCGCTCTCAACACCGCACCGATTAATCGGTATGATTCAAACCAACTCCAGCACAACTCAGGATGAAATGTCACCCATGCTATACTCTGTGGGTTGTGCGGGGCGGATTTCGTCTTTTGAGGAAACCTTAGACGGCCGCTATCTTATCTCGCTTGATGGGATGATCCGGTTTAAGGTGACCGCGGAGGCGGAGGGGCGGTCAGATTACCGCCAATGCCATGTTGATTATCAGGGATTTGCTGATGATCTTCATGTGAATGAGAAGCCTTTTGATCGTAGCCGGTTAATGATAGTATTGAAGCGGTATTTTAACATTAAGGGGTTTTCGGCAGATTGGGAATCAATTGAGGCCTGTGCTAACGAAAAGCTCATCACAACGCTGTCAATGATTTGCCCTTTGCCCATCGCGGAAAAACAAATGCTTCTTGAAGCACTGGATGTGCCTTCGCGAGGCGAAATGTTGGCGACCATGCTGGATATGGAAAGCCAGATGTCGTCATCTAGTAATAAACAACAAGGCCATGTCAGACACTGAAAACACATCACGGACGCTTGATCCAGCTCTCTTAGAAGTGCTGGTTTGTCCCGTTTGCCACGGGCCATTGATTTATGATCAAGCGAACAATGAATTGATCAGTGAGCAAAGTGGTCTCGCTTATCCGGTTCGTGATGGTATTCCGATCATGCTGGTGGATCAGGCGCGGCGTCTGGATGCGGCATGATGATTAGCCAAGCTTGGCCAACGGAAATCCAATTATCACAAGACAAAAGGGTGTTAAGTGTCCATTTTGATGATGGGGTTAGTGCCCAGATTCCGGCGGAACTGTTGCGCGTGGAATCCCCATCAGCAGAAGTGCAGGGGCATGGTAGCGGTCAAAAGAAAACCCTAACTGGCAAACGCAATGTTACCGTCACTGCAATCGAAACCGTTGGGCAATATGCTGTGCGTCTCATCTTTGATGATGGTCATAACACAGGAATTTATTCATGGGCGGTGCTCTATCGGTTTGCCACCGAACAGGATGACATGATGCGTGATTATCTTGACCGCCTAAAGGATAAAGGACTTAGCCGCGATTAAACATCCTGCCGCTGGCTAGTTTTTCTGCTAAGGCTTTGATAGGGGGGAGATTAGCAACCGCCATCCCCATTCCTGCTAATCGCCGCCGGCGTTTTCCAAAAGAAAACAGCATATTTAGTCCATCGGTTGCCATTGTCATCATGACGACTTCGGGCCAGCGCCGCCTCGCATAGGTTTTAAGCACAGTCGCCCCACCAATATCACCCCCGGTATCCCCTGCGGTGTTGAGGACATCCCTAAGTGTCATAATATCCCCAAGCGCCAGATTATAGCCTTGACCAGCTAGTGGATTGATCGCATGACCGGCATCACCAAGCAACGCTAGCCGCGTCGCCACAGGCCAAACCGCGTGTTGCGGAATGATGGGAAACGCTTGCTTTGGGCTGGCTAGGCGCAATCCGCCAAACACCTTTCCGCTAGCATCATCAAGAGCCATGGCAAAGCGGTCATCATCCACTTCCATCAGTTGCGCGGCGTCTTCGGTTTTCATGCTCCAGACAAGCGAGGCTAGTTGCGGCTCTGGCATCGGCATGAGTGCCATTGGCCCGCCGGGTAGGAATTTTTGCCATGCCATATTCTGATGCGGCGCATCGAGGGAAAGGATAGCCACAATCGCGGTCTGATGCAGATTACGGGTAATCACGCGAAGCGAGGCGGCTTGGCGCAACGCACTATTGCGGCCATCAGCGGCGAGGATCAACCCTGCTGGTATGGTTTCCCCTTGATCCGTGATCAGGCTGGCGGCGGCATGACCGTAGTCAGGGTGCTGGGGGTGATAATCAGTGATACGCGCGGCTATACACTCAATTAATGGTGATGCCTCAACCAAAGCGTGTAAAGCCATGGTCAGATCATGGTTTCTAACCACCCAAGCCAAAGGGCCAGTTTCAGGTTTATCCCAATTGATCACCGTATCCAGCGGCTTTTCGCGAGGGATATCATCTGTTACCAAAATACGGTCAATAGGCGCTAATGTTTCCGCCAAAGGGGTATCACCTGCGGCAGCGTCCATGACCCCAAGGGATTTCAGAAAGCCGTAAGCCACAGGGTTAATTGTGGTGGTGCGAAGTGGATCGGCGCTTTCCTCATCGCGGTGATAAAGCCGGACAGAATAACCATGATCAGCAAGGGCCAAGGCTGCGGCATAGCCGGTTAAACCCCCACCAACCACATGGATACCATGCTTTCCGGATGAGCGAGAATGTTGACAGCTCACGGTCATGAATAAGACCCATCCGTGAAACTAAGGCGTTTGACGGCCTCCATCATAATGGGCAACAAGCTACCGCCAGAATAGAGAAGTCCATGACAACCCGCCGCGTTTGCCGCCGCCATATCGGTGTCACGGTCACCAATCATGACGCTGCGGTTAAGATCAATCTGATGTCGGCTTGCCAGATCAAAGATCATCCCCGGCTTTGGCTTGCGGCAGGAACAATCCCTCATGGCCGGATCAATAGCGTTGGGATGATGCGAGCAGAAAGCAATATCCATAATCTGGCCACCTTTTGTCGATATGCAGTCCAGCATATGAGCATGAAAACGATGAACGGCGGCCTCATCAAAATAGCCAAGCCCTATGCCGCCCTGATTGGTGACAACAAAAATGGGGATGCCGGACTCATGGGCAAACTTGATCGCTTCGGCAGCATCTGGCATAAAGTCAAAATCTTCCACCCGATAAGGGTAGCCATGATCAATGTTAATAACACCATCACGATCCAAAAAAAGGGCAGGGCGAGGCTCAGGCATAACGCTAAACTAACCGGGATCAGCCCTAAATTTCAATAGCAATATCAAAGCAAGATAAGGTAACATTGCCTCATGGCGGAACAAGACGACAAGACCCCGATTATTTCACCCATGATGACCGCATGGCTAAGGCGTATGGTTTTTAAAATCGCCGCGCTTGGGCTTGCTGTGATGGGCATGGGTTTATTTGCCATTTTGTTAAGTTATCATCCCTCTGATCCGTCGTTTAATAGTGCCGCTGACGCGGATGCTGCTGTATTGAAAAATCTGCTGGGGGGATTTGGCGCTAATGTGGCATCTATTCTGATCAACGCCTTTGGATTTTGGGTTTCAATGGCGCTGGCGGTGATGCCTTTGATCTGGTCATTTCGCATGTGGCAAAACCGCTGGAAGGGACGGCTTCTGATGCGGTTATATTTCCTTCCTTTTGTGTTGATCCTGTTGTCCACTTCCCTTAAAGCCTCGCATCTTTTCTTCGAGTCTGGCCTTAGTTATGGGGCTAGTGGCGAGGTGGTTTATCATCTGCTTTTTGATTACAGCATTCTGACCACGCCCTTATTGGCCTCGCCGATTGTCATCACGGGTCAGCATATTTTAGCATTGGCCATAACTATCACAGCAATTGGCGGATATGTTGTTGTGGCAACGGTTGGC
>JALRFL010000054.1 GCA_023259875.1 Alphaproteobacteria bacterium | reverse complement strand
AATCACTAGAGGCTGGACTTGGCGATAATGTAAACGCTTATTCCAGTCTTCTTGTCATTAAAGAGGTCAATGCCATATCACGCGCCCGCACCCTGCGACTATCGGTGGGTGATGTGATCTTTGGTGTGGACGGTCAAGTTTATAAAGATGGCATTATTGAGTTCCAGACTCTCATGGAAGAATGCGATGAGGAGACTGGCGTCGTTCTGACCATCCTGCGTAAAGATTGCATATTTAATATTATTGCCTATGGCCCACTTGGGGTGACCTTAGAGTTTCCCAAACCCGAAGACCTTGAAGAGATCGTCAAGAATATCAAGAGTTATGATTTCCCCCCACGCGAGGAATTGGTCGTGTTTGAGGTGCTGAAAAACCTCTACCGTCAATGTGAGATTGTTGATACCTCACCTGATCCTGTCGCGTTCTATGTTCCCCCTATCTGGCTCATACAGAACCGGCTATTTGAACCCCTTCTTGCGGTCACCGTTATCTATGCCATTACCTTTGCTGTGCATTGGGTTTTGTTCGTCATCAGCTATATCTTACTCGCGCTTTATTTTAAGCGCGGTTATCTGATGATGTTGCGCAGTTTTATCATTTATAAAGACTATCAGATGTGGATGGTGATCGCTGCCCGTGACCTCAAAGAGGTTCAGCAGATTGTTCGCAAAATTGATGAAAAGGCACGCTTTAGAAACTCACTTGTTGGTGATCCTGTCGTTGCAGAAGAGCCAAAGAAAAAGAAACGCAAGCGGTCTTCTATCCCCGGCAGTTAAGCGCCTCTTATCTTTACCCAAAAAAACAACCTGGCCGGTGATGCTTTATCTTAGGATATCGGCATTGGCATTGGCATTGGCTTTGGCATTAGTTTTGGTTTTGGTAGGGTGAGGTGAATATGATACCCCCATTTTACCCCTCTCTTTAGCCTATATGGGGCATAGCCGCCCTACCAAGACGATGATCTGATAAGGGAAATGGCATCCCTGATTGTCAGATCATGCCATGGGGCTTTGGCCTATTCATGGCAGGCAGTTAAGGCAGTGCGGCTTTCTCTTATGTGGGCTTTCTCTTATGTGTAAGAGAGGCAGAGAAAAGGCTGAAACCGCAGTCTGATTTCAGCCCCTGATGCGGCGACTAACTATCGCCAATCTCTAGTCTGGATTGATTAGTAATTGATTTCAATTTCAATCCGGCGGTTCTTTGAGCGGCCTTCTTCGGTGTCATTAGACGCCACAGGTTGCGCTTCGCCATAGCTGATGGCTTCTAGCCTCTGGCCTTGGATAACACCGGTCTCTTCAAGGGCCTGAACAACACTGGCAGAGCGCGCAGCAGCCAAGTCCCAGTTGTCACGATAATTAGACCCAAAGACGAGTGGAACATCATCTGTATGCCCAGAAACCTTGATCTTGCCTTTACCTTCACTGCTGGCGCCAGCGATCTTAGCCATGATTTCTTTCGCTTGCGGCGTAAGTGCGGCCGAACCAGAGGCAAACGCCCCGCCTGAGCCAACGGTGACGATAACTTTGTCATCAATGCGCTCAACATCGACCAGACCTTGTCCAATTTCTTGCTTTAGTGCGATTTTAAGCTCGTCTTCGGCGATTTCAGCCTTGCGATTGGCATCTTGGGCAGCTTCGCTGGCTTCTGATGATGCTTGCGCCATTTGCTGTTGTTGCGCTTGGGCAGCTTCGGTGGCGGCAATCATTTGCTTTAGCTTATCTTCAATGCCGCCGAACAGCACATCTTGGTCGGCTTGACCACTTGCCTGTTTTGCGGCTTCGAGCGCGTTCAAGGTTTCTTTTAATAATTGCGGCATATTTTGCTGATCGGTATCGGTCGCCGTAAAGTTGACAACCACATTTTCACCTAAAGTTTCCACCTCAATATCACCACGCGCAATCGCATCCTCAAGCGCCTTGAGAATATCATCTGCACTGCCGTCGCTGCCCTCACCATCATTGGTTTTGGTCTGAACTTCCAAATCCGGTTTGGTGGTATCGGTAGTTTGCTGTGTCATATCTTGGGTTAAAGATGGCGCAGGAGATGGGCTAAAATTCAATGACAGAACAGTTGTCCCCTTTGGCTGTTCAACAATAGGAATCACCCTTTGAACACCAAAAGCGTTTTTCAGCGAACCTGAAATCTGTTTGAACTTTGGTACATTGAACTCAGCAAAAGACAAAATCAGAACAAAGAAAGCCATCAGCAAAGTTGCCATATCGGCAAAAGTTGCCATCCATGCTGGCGCACCAACAGGCGGACATTTCGGACATTCTTCGTCCTGCTGTTCTTCTTCTACTGCTTCTTCATTTTCCTTAGCCATGATGTATTCCTTATTCAGGCCAAAATTGGTGTAGAGGAGCGGCCAATTATGCGGCCGCTTCTACTGATGCTTGCAATTTCGGTGGCAAGTTAGAAACCATCTGATCCTGAATGTTGCGTGGGGATTCGCCGCGCGCAATATTCTTAAGACCAATCACAACCATTTCCCGGTACACGGTTTCATGAGCGGTAAAGCCTTCGAGTTTTGTCACCATCGGGGCAAACATAATATTTGCGATAAACGCCCCATAAAGGGTTGTCAGCAAGGCCACCGCCATAGCTGGGCCAATCGCCTTTGGGTCTGCCATGTTACCAAGCATAAGAACGAGACCGACGAGAGTTCCGATCATGCCCATAGCCGGCGCTAGATCCACCCATGCCTTAAGCACGCCTTGATTGGCTTCATGGCGCGAACGCATGGCTTTAATCTCTTGGTTTAATTGCGCGGTCAGCTTTCCTTCATCAGCGCCATCCACCAACATCTGCAGACCTTTTTGAAAGAACTTATCTGGTACATCTTGGCCTTCGAGTGCCATCATGCCGTCTTTTCTGGCAATACCAGCAAGCTCAACCATGCGCAGCACCAGCTCATCCTGTTTTTTGATTGGTGGCAAAAACACCTTTGCCATAACCCCAAAACTACCAAGGAAAACACCTAAAGGGGCGGTGTACATCACCGCAAAGAATGTGCCGCCAAAAACGATCAGAATAGAAGGAACATCAATGAAGGGGCCAATGCCACCCCCAGAGATCATGGCCATTAGAATCATTCCAACGGCTCCCCCAAATCCTACTAACGATGCAATATCCATAATAAACCCTGTGATGATTGTTCAAATCTCTGGGCTGTAACTGCAAGATTGATACCAACATCAAACGCCATCATATTATTGGTCTAAAAGTTGCAGTGTCCCTTTTGTTGAAAACATAATATTATATTTCTATAATATTTGGAATGGAGAGTATTTATGTGGCTATCTCGCCTATTTCATCGGAGCATGAGGGGTATTTCAATCATCGGGCTATGCGTCGGAATGATTGGCATGACGGTTAACCCGTCAATGGCCTCTACACAGTTTATCATTCGCGATCATATTGTCATTGATCTCAAATCAGGGGTGGAATGGCTTAGGTGCAGTGTCGGACAGACATGGAATGGTGAGACTTGTACCGGCGAGATTGTCAAACTCAATCATGACCAAATCAAAGAAGCTATCCTTCAAGCGAATGACCAACTTGGGGGGAATTGGCGGCTGCCCGACCTCAAAGAGCTAGAGGGTATTGTCTGCTATGAATGTGACAACATCAAAATCGAAAGTGATGTTTTTCCTAATACCTCTGGTGAACCCTATTGGACTGGTGAGCGTAATCCCTATGCCACAAGACATATCTATACCGTCAATTTTTTCAACGGTTATACCTATGGGCGGTTTTTTCCTTATCAGGAAATGGCCGTTAGGCTTGTTCAGGATCGTTAGCGTCGCGGCGTTTTTGTATCCGCCAAAACACCAATTTCACTAAAAATCCTATTCCACCAACAATCCAAATTGCTGCGGCGATAGACTCTGCCGTAAGAAAATTCAAAAACTGTATCTTATCACCAGCAATCAGCCCGATTAAAACAAGCATCGCCACCACCATGATAAATAGGCGGATAATCCGGCAACGCTGGCATCCGGTGTGGCGGCTTGGACGTGTTCTGCTAACCGTTATCAGGATAGCCTCCTATGGCATTTGGGGGTTTCGTCATAACGAAACTGCGGCACAAGGTGTTGCAATATTCATACCAAAAATGACACCGCAGGTCACGCCGAAAACTTGACACTAAATTAATCTTTTATTAACTATTTAATGCTAATATATTGATATTATTAATTATATTTTATTAATAATTGACAGTTTCTTGCGTCAAATGTTTATTTTGCCGAGCATTAGAAATTGCTTCATCTTTTTTTCAACAAGGGCTTCCAAGGTGATTTTAAGAGCCCCGGAAGACAGGATGGAGGATCAAGATGCAGTTAATGCCATCAATACGAGCGAAGCAAAAACAGTCACTTATTATTACCCCCCAGCTTCAGCAAGCGATTAAGCTTTTGCAGATGACCAATCTGGAAATCCAAGCCTTTTTAGATGAACAAGCGCTTGAAAATCCATTTCTTGAAGTGGCAGGGGATAGCACAAACCAATCTGATACCCCTGATCTTGGCGCAGATGATCACTCTGCCGCATCCACAGATACCAATGACCATCCTGCCTCCCTATCTGATATCACCCCTGACAATAACGCCCTTGCTGATGATCCTACCGATCATAGCGACCTTGATAACCGGTATTCTTCGCTGGACGCGCCACAAAAAGCGCATAGCGATTATGACCTTGAGGGTGAGGACAGAATGGGGCGCATTGCCAATCCTGAACCCGGACTTCATGCCAAGGTTATTAGCCAGATTGATTTATCTATTGCCCCTGAAGATCGGGCGATTGCCTATGTTCTTACGGATATGCTAGCACCCACCGGTTGGCTAGAAACACCACTGGATCAGATTTCTGACACCACCGGCTTGCCGCTAGCGCGCTTAGAAGCGGTATTAGCACCCCTTCAAACCCTTGAACCTGTCGGTGTGTTTGCTCGCAATTTAGCGGAATGCCTAAAGATTCAAGCCATTGACGCTGGCGATTATGATGCTGTGATGGCGGTTGTGCTTGAGCATCTGGATTTGCTCGGCAAGGGTGAGATTGGCCAACTGGCACGCAAGGCAGATTGCTCACAAGATGCCATTCTTTCGGCTCTGCGCTTGATCCGCAGTTATAATCCCAAACCGGGGGAAGCATATAACAATGACCTGCCGCCATTGGGAGAACCGGATGTTGTGGTTCGTAAAACCGCCGAAGGATGGTCTGTTGATCTCAACCGTTCCACCTTGCCAACCCTTCATATTCGTGAAGATTACGCAGAAGAGATTGCGGCAAAACTTGCCCGTGATAGCAAAACCGCAGAAGATGGCTTTGTTGCCGATGCGGTGAGTTCAGCGCGGTGGCTTAAACGCGCCTTAGAACAGCGCAACACCACCACCTTGAAAATTTGTGCCGCGATCATCAGCCAACAACAGGATTTCCTGAATTATGGAATGGAAGCGCTTAAACCTATGTCGCTGAAAGTGATTGCTGAGGCAGTCAATATGCATGAAAGCACAATTAGCCGCGTTACTAACGGCACGGTGATTAATACCCCAAGGGGAACCTTTTCGCTGAAAGCGTTTTTCAGTGTTTCTATCGCTTCGGATCAAGGTGAAGGCGGCATGGCGGCAACTGCGGTTCGCACACGCATTCGCAATCTGATCGAAGGCGAAAATCCTAAAAAACCATTAAGTGATAGTGATATTGCTTCGGAAATCAGCGATCAGGGCATCACCCTTGCGCGCCGGACTGTGGCAAAATATCGGGAAATGATGCGTATTCCCTCATCATCTGAACGCCGTCGGCTTGCGCGGATGCAGATGATTGGTTAACCCTTTTTACATTTATCGCAAGAGATCAGAAAATCAGAATTACCGCGCCCGAGAAGACAGTTTCAGATGCGCGCTCAAAAACGCCTCGCTGGTCTGACCAAAGTCTTTAAGGTAATGAGACAAAGGAACGGTTTCTTTGTGTGTGACTTTCTCATTATCATCATAATGGACAACATCAACCGCCATTGCTGACACTGGGGTATCGTCAGTGGTGATAAATCTGTTGGCAATTTCATCGTTCATGGCTTACTCCTTTGTCATATCCGTTTGGATAAAGGTCATATCGCCAATTTTGCATTTTTCGTGCCAACCCGAATTTTAGGCTTCGAGGGCAGAGGGTTATTGTCCCAATCTTGCCATATCCTGAATAAAATCTTGATGCGTCAATGGCATCTGTTCCACGCGCTGAAATAAGAGTTCTGCTGGAAAAGCTTTAATAAGCGCTCGGCTTCCAACAATGGCCGTATGCCGCCAAACCGCCTTGGCTAACACTTCTGGCAGGCCGAACAACTGATCGGTTTCATAAACTCGGATCACATTTTGCCCAGCCTGATCAAGGATGAGAACATTGCCCTGTTCAATCAAATAAAACCGATCCGCTATCTGCCCCTCACGGAAAAGAACCTCGCCACTGATCATCTTAAGCGCATCGCAAATACCCGTCATGCTATCACCATATGATAGTCTTGGGTTAAGGCTTGGTGTTTTTTAATCGCATCAGCCGCCATGGAACAGGCAAAGACCCAACTGGTGCTATCCTCATCACTCCAATGATGTTCGATTAACAGGCGCGGCATTACCAAAACCTCACAAGGGCTGGTGGCAATAACATCACTGTCATAACGCTCAAGCCCAAGAAAGGACACAAGGCTAATGACATGACCAGAAACAAAACTCTGACCATCAATCCCCTTAACTTGACTTTTGGCAGAACCTGATAACAAGTAATACGCCATATCCGTTGACGATCCTGCCGAAATGACAGCCTCACCTTTTGCTATAATCTGTTTGGGATGCGCATGCGTGATGGCATCAACCTGCAACGGCATTTTCATGATTTTATCCTTCTAAGGAAAAACGACCGAACAGGAAAATTGTTAAGCGCATTTCTAACGATTATGAACTGTGCTTAGGTTTTTGAGGCCGCCTTCATGTTCTCAGACCACAGGATGATATCAGGGTTACGGTCTTTCATGCTCTTTGAGGATCGTCATCAAAGCATCAACATGCTGTTCAGATAGGTGAAACTCTCGCCGCATTTGTTCAATTTTCATAATCTCATCATCAGATAAGACCCCATCGCTTAGCGCTGTGGCAATCTCCGCTTCGAGCAACAGTTTGCGTTGCGACATCTGATTTGAGAAAGCCGAGGCAACAATACCTGTTAACAAGGCTACAACACAAACGCCCATCAATGCTGTAAACGCCCCGACCACCTGCCCCATGGGCGTCACTGGTGACACATCACCATAACCCACTGTGGTCAAAGTGATGAGTGACCACCACATAGTTTGCGGAATAGAAGAAAACTTTTCTGGCTGAGCTTCGTTTTCAAGCAGATACATCATGGCGCTAGACATAAATAGCGCAATCAAAAACAAATATAGTGCCGCGCCAAATGACCCGATTTCTGATCGGACCGCTGATACCAAATCTTCTAAAGCAGACGAATAATGCGATATCTTAAAAAGCCGCACCAAGCGCAGAGCACGCAACCACCGCAAATCCATCTCACCCATGAATAACGGCAACAGGCTAGGCAAGATCGCAAGCAAATCAATAACACCAGTAAAACTAAAGATATAGCGAAGCCGCCTTAGGGTAGGTGAGCGGAATCCGCAAGCCTCATTCGCCCCACTTGCCCATATGCGCAGAAGATATTCCAAGCCAAATATAACAACAGAAAAGAGTTCAAAAACCCAAAACTGGGTTTCATAAGTCCTGCCTAAATACTCAACCGATTCTAGACAAATTGCACCAACATTAAGAATGATGAAAAGTCCAAGAAGGCGATCAACCATCTGGCTAGTTTTGTCGCCTTTGCTACCGCGTTCCAGAATTTGCAGCATACGCTGTTGTGAGATCATAAAACTTCTAACTCTAAGACTAACCTAATGAGCATAAGTATAATCCCAAATGGCGTGGGCTTCAATCCGAACGAAGTTGATCGGCTAATTCCATGTTTTCAACACAGCGTTTGGTGAATTCCATCACATAGGCGCGACCATATAGCTGTGACATCCGCATGATCCCAAACCGCGCCGAGGCCAAAGCCACCGCCTTAGGGTCGCGGCGCAGGCCAGCCACCATATGCAGCAACTCTTCAATATTGTCGCGGATATTTTCAAGCCGGCGGATATCTTGATCGCTCAATGTTGAATTATCATCATCCAAGATTTTATGAAACTCTGGACGACGTTTATGTAAATAGATGACTTCACCCATGCGTCGTCCCTTTCTGATCTGGTGTATAGTTATATACGGCATCAGCTCTGACTTCTTTACCTTTAGGTTGGCTTTTCTTTTCAGCATCATCTGGCACGGGAATTGCTGAGGCTTGGGTATGAGCAAAACATTTTCTCCATATCGCATGATCCTTGCCGCCACTTTCATCAGCATGATGGTGAGCCCTGCCTTAGGGCAGAACAATATCCCACGCACCCATGATAGCGGTCAGGACAATGACTGCGAGAGCCTGACTAAAGTCGTGGAAAAAACCTTTGCTCTGCCAACCGGTATCTTGACCTCAATTAGCCGAGTTGAGGCCGGACGGGTGATGAATAATGGTGAGCAGCGCGCGTGGCCATGGACCATCAATCACGCTGGCAAAGGGATTTTTTTCGACACCAAAGACGAGATGCTGGAATATGTCCGCGCCCATCTGGATGACAGTGACCAGAATATTGATATCGGCTGTATGCAGATTAACCACTTTTGGCATGGTGATCAGTTTATGAACCTAGATGAGATGGCTGATCCATTTACAAATATTGTCTATTCCGCCATTTTTCTTACTGACCTCAAAGCCACGCATGAAGATTGGGATCTGGCCATAAGGCATTACCATAATGCCAATCCTGACCAAAACACCCCTTATGTGGAAAAGGTCTATGCTGTTTGGGATATGCTAGAGCATCCTGTCGATGCCCCTATCCTGACAGAGTCTGAGCCATCATCCGATGAAGAACAGCCCATCAATCTCATCACAGCCATTACGCCAGACTTGCTGCCTACCTCTGATACCACCAAAGAAGAGGCCGCCAAAGAACATAACCCTTTAGCATCAGATGAAATCAATACCACATTGGCAGAAAACCCAATGATACCAGCCACAGATCAAAACGCTGAAGTCGCCATCATTCAAGCCTCAACAGCGTCTCACACGCCTGAACCCTCTGTTGCGGTTGACCCCCTAGCAAAGTTAAAGGCTAAACAACCGCATCTCAGAGGCAAATGGGAAAAAGTGATCCAATTTCGCCGTCTTTTGACCCCATAAGATCATAGGGTTTTTTATCTTTTCTGGTGAAGTTACGCAAAAAAAAACCGGGAAAACCCGGTTTTATTAGTTGGGGGAGAATCATGCGTATATATATAAACGACCACCTGCCAAAATGTTTAGTGTGGTGTTATCCGCGCATAAATGCGGCAAGGCATATTAATAATTTCATGTAAAAAATACTTTTCATCGTGAAAAACTTCAGACAGAATAGGCATTTATAAAAGCCAAATTCTGGTAAAAAATATTCGCACTTGGAGGATTTTCTATGAACATCAAATCAATGATTACCGCCGCCGCAGTGGCTATTCCCATGCTGGCTGGTCAGGCATTCGCTCTGGATATGGGCGCAACCGACAAGACCATTAAAATGTCTATCAATGAATGGACAGGTCAGCATTTGAGCACACGCGTCGCCGGCGCTATTCTGGAAAAAGCCGGATATAATGTTGAATATGTGACCGCTGGTTATGGCCCACAATTTATTGCCATGGCAGAGGGTGATCTTCACGCCGCGATGGAAGTCTGGACATCAAACTTGCCTGGCCAGTTTAACGAAATGGCTGATAAAGGTGGGGTGAAAGATATTGGTGCTCTGGGTCTTAATGCTCGCGAAGGTGTGCTTTATCCCATTCACATGAAAGAAATTTGCCCAGGTCTTCCCGACTGGAAAGCCTTGAATGCCTGTGCCGCGAAATTTGCTTCGGTTGAGACCATGCCAAAGGGGCGTCTTTTGGATTACCCTGCGGATTGGGGTTCACCCGGCAAAGACCGTTTTGAAGCTATTGGCCTAGATTTTCAGGCTGTTCCTGCTGGTTCTGAAGGGGCTTTGATCACTGAACTTGAGGCCTCTATTGCTAAAAAATCTCCATTGCTTTTGACCTTCTGGCAACCGCATTGGGCTTTGGCAGAATATGAAACCGAATGGGTTGCTCTCCCTGCTGGTACCGACGAATGCTATGAGGATGCCTCATGGGGGGTTAACCCTAATGCGACAGGCGACTGTGATTTCTTGCCAACACGCATCTTTAAGGTCACTTGGTCAGGATTTAACGACACTTGGCCTGTTGCCGGTGAAATCCTCGCCCAATATTCAATGGATGCTGGCGATCAGCAAAATATGATGGCAGCGATTGACGGTCGCGGCGAAGATATTGACGCGGTGGTAGCAAAGTTTGTTGCTAGCAAAAGCGCTGAGATTGACGCCATGATCTCTGCGGCTAAAGCAAAATAAACTGAAACCGTTACTGTGACAGGCGGAAACCTCTGCCTGTCACAGCATCTTTAGCCAGTCTTACCTTTTGATGTCTTCTTTGAGAGCCACCAGCAAAATTCATCCCGTCACCCTTTCTTGTGACGGGCTTTGGAAAGTCTTTGGCTCACAGGTGGAAAAGCTACGCCAAAACGCGGATCTGATGGCCATGTCCGCGCATGAACGCGGCCAAGCGTTGCGCGACGACGGTTATATAGTTGGCGCCGAAGATATCTCGTTCTCTGTTC
Organism: Alphaproteobacteria bacterium; assembly: GCA_023259875.1. Lineage (GTDB taxonomy): Bacteria > Pseudomonadota > Alphaproteobacteria > Puniceispirillales > UBA1172 > UBA12202. The sequence goes on along the minus strand of JALRFL010000054.1, from coordinate 3,854 downwards.
ATGCCGGGGAACTCTTTGTCATTATGGGGCTGTCAGGATCGGGGAAATCTACTGTCCTGCGCTGTATTGCCCAACTTCAACAGCCGACCTTTGGTCATGTCATGCTGGATGGGGTCTGTCTTGATACGATGCCAGAAGCCGAATTGCGCGAAATCCGCCGCCGCAAAATGGGAATGGTGTTTCAAAACTTTGGCCTAGTGCCGCATTTCACGGCACTTCAGAACATTGCCTTTCCGCTTAAAGTTCGCGGTGAAAGCCGCGCAAACATTATGGCGAAGGCCGAAGAAATGCTAAAACTGGTTGGACTAGAAGGCCGCGGCAACGCCTTTCCCTCTGAATTATCTGGTGGCCAACAGCAACGCGTCGGCATTGCCCGCTCGCTTGCGGTTGACCCTGAAATTTGGTTGCTTGATGAACCTTTTAGCGCTCTTGATCCTCTGATCCGTCGCCAGCTTCAGGATGAGCTGATTGAATTGCAGTCGCGGTTAAAAAAGTCCATTGTGTTTGTTACCCATGATTTTTCAGAGGCGGTTCGTCTTGCTGACCGTATTGCGATTATGCGTGATGGCCGCATGGTACAGTTAGGCCGCCCGGCTGATCTGTTGTTACGGCCTGCGGATGATTATGTCACCAGCTTTGTTCGTGATGTATCCCGGCTTCAGGTGTTGCGGCTTGAAGATGTCATGACCCCTGCCAGCAAAGCGCCAAATGATTTCAAAAATGCTGTTAGCCTTGACGGCAAAACCACCTTAGAAAAATGCCTCATTGATCTCGCCCCTGGACAGAAGCATATTATTGTTACCGGTTATCAGGGCAAAATCATCGGGCATTTTACCCGTGACCATCTGTTGCAGATTGCCAATAATGAGGGGGAGAAATGACCGCGATGATAACGGCTTCTTTTGATTTCTGGGGCAAATGGCGTCAGCAGGTGCTCTCGGCGGCAGGACTTATCACCCTCTTTGTTATGGTGATGATTTTAATCAGGCCAGATACCATGCCTTACCTAACGGCTGAGCCATTTTCTGGATCAAGCTGGTTTAAGGACGGTATCAATCTTGCCATTGGCGGATTTGTGGACTGGGCTAAACCCACCTTACGAGCAATAAGCCATGTGGTAGAAGAAGCGGTGCGAGGGCTTCAATTCGGGCTTCATCATCTGCCTTGGTTATCATTTCTGGCGATTGTGACTTGGTTAGGCTGGCGGCTAAGTGGCCCCGGATTAGCGCTTCTTGTGGCCGCATCTATTTTTTATATGGCCGCCTCCGGATTATGGATTAAATCTATGAATACCCTTGCCATGGTTGGGGTGGCTATCCCTCTTGCCCTTAGTTTTGGGTTTGCCATGGGTGTCTTTGCCGCGAAATCAAAACTGGCAGGTCGCGTTATTGAACCTAGCCTTGATCTGATGCAGACCATTCCCACTTTTGCCTATCTGGTGCCACTGATTGTGTTGTTTGGTTTTGGCCCTGTGCCGGGGGTTATTGCCAGTATGATTTACGCGGCCCCACCAATCACGCGCAATGTTATGCTAGGGCTTCAGCAAGTGCCTAGCGAGCTTAAAGATGTTGCCGCAATTTCAGGAAGCAGCCGTTGGCAAACCTTTGCCATGATTGAATTGCCCAGTGCAAAAAAACAAATTTTAGTCGGCGTTAATCAATCCATTCTGGCCAGTCTTTCCATGGTCATTATAGCCGCAGTGATTGGCGGCTTTGATGATATTGGCCGTGAGGTATTAGTGGCTACAAATAAAGGGTCCGCACGGTTTGGTGAAGCGCTTAGTGCCGGCATTATTATTGTTCTGATGGCGGTGGTCATTGATCGCCTTAGCCGCGCGGCAAGTGATATTTCACGGATGAAGAAATCTCTTTCCTCACGCCGGCAGGCTCTTATCATCACGGGGATTGCTATTATCATCGGGTTTTTGTTTCCGATGCAGGGGTTTATTGACGCCGCGGCTTCGGTCTTTCGGGTAACCGAGGCGGTCATCAATGACGGCCTTGCCCAATTTATTAAGTCATATGGGATTTTTCTTGATCTGATCAAAAATAACGCTCTGATCTATGTGTTATTGCCCATGCGCATTGGGCTAGAGCAAGCGGTGTTACCTTTTACATGGGGCGTTACCTTTACCAACGAAGCGCAGATTATCTATCTGATCGGGATTATTGGCACATCGTGTCTTATGCTGTTCCGTGGGCAAAAAGCCATGGGATTATTTCTCTTGGCTGTTGGGCTTATCATGTTCAGGGGCTTTACTGCCCTGCCGTGGTGGGCAGTAACGGGATGTGTCTGTCTGGCGGCTTGGAATACATCAGGGCTTCGCCTGGCCGCCATGTGTTTTGCGATGATGCTCTTTATCACCCTCTTTGGGCATTGGGCGGATGCGTTATATTCGCTTTATCTGTGTAGCGCGGCGGTATTTATCTGTATGGTGATTGGCTGTCCTCTTGGAATTCTGGCGGCAAAATCTGACCGTGCGTCAAATATTCTGCGCCCCATTAATGATACCCTTCAATCCATACCGCTTTATATTTTTCTTATTCCGGCGGTCGCGCTGTTTCAAATTAGTGAGTTTTCCGCATTGGTTGCTATTGTTCTCTATGCCATTGTGCCAATGATTCGTTACACGGAACATGGCTTGCGGTCAGTTCCTACCCAACTGGTTGAAGCGACAACCGCGCAAGGTTGCACCCCGTTGCAAAGGCTGTTTTATATTGAATTGCCAGTGGCCAGACCCAGCATACTTCTTGGGCTTAATCAGACGGTATTGTTTGCCCTTGCTATGTTGATTATCGCTGTGCTTGTTGGGGCGCGAGGCTTGGCCGAACAGGTTAATATCGGGCTGCGTTCAGGAGATACCGGTCTAGGCATAACCGCCGGTTTATCAATGGCATTCATTGCGATTATGGCTGATCGGATTTTGCGGAGTTGGGCCAGCAATCTTGGCCGTTCTCAATAGTTATTTTTCTAGTTTCTTTTCTGATAAATTCAGTAATATTGTTTTCATATAAAAACAATATAGAGAATTCATCATGACATCTCAGCAACCCAACATCGTTCTCATCATGGCGGATCAACTGGCCCCACAATTCACATCCAGTTATGGTCATCCTGTTGTTAAAACCCCACATATGGACAAGCTGGCAAAGCGTGGGATGCGCTTTGACGCCGCATATTGTAACGCCCCACTTTGTGCGCCATCACGCTTTAGTTTTATGTCAGGTCAGTTGGTGACACGCATTGCCGCTTATGACAACGCAAGTGAGTTTTTGTCATCTATCCCAACCTTTGCCCATTATTTGCGCCATATGGGATATCGCACTTGTCTTTCTGGCAAAATGCATTTTGTTGGCCCAGACCAATTGCATGGTTTTGATGAGCGCATTACCACCGATATCTACCCTTCTGATTTTGCTTGGACACCGGATTGGGAGTTGGCTGATGAACGCATAGACAAATGGTATCACAACATGGATACCGTCCGTGAGGCAGGTGTTGCCCAAACCACTTTCCAAATTGAATATGATGAGGAAGTGGCCTTTTTTGCGCGGCGCAAACTGTTTGAATATGCCTCAGAAAAGCAACAGCCCTTCTGCATGGTGGCCAGTTTCATTCACCCTCATGACCCTTATGTGGCTCGTCCAGAATGGTGGGACCTTTATGATCATGACGCGATTGATATGCCGACAAGCACCATTCCCTATGATGAGCAAGATGGCTTTTCTCGTCGTCTGATGGATGGTATTGAGGCAACGACCATCATCCCTTCTGAGGATGAGGTTAGAAACGCGCGCCACGCCTATTATGCCAACACCAGCTATTTTGATTCTAAGGTGGGTCAGATTGTTCAA
>JALRFL010000225.1 GCA_023259875.1 Alphaproteobacteria bacterium | reverse complement strand
TATGGCCATGGATTTTTCTAGGTGAGGCCATGTCAGGGCTTGAGGTGATTGGTGGCATCACTGTGATGGGTGCGGTTGCTATGCTGGCCATCAAAAGTAATCAGGTTAGCCCAAAGGCTTAATCCCTATCGTTCTCTTTATTTCCTTATGGATTTGTGCCACTACTGAGAGAGCAGTTTGGTTAGAGTAGGATCATGACAAAACACCCCCCCATTGACGAACTAATCTCTCTGATTAGTGAAGGCAAGTATCAAGAGGCTGAACACGCTGTAAAAACGCATCCTGATCTGAAGCAATCTGATAAGCTATGCAACATTCTTGGCGGGGCACTTTTTTATCAAAACAAGGTTGATGAGGCAAAGAATTGGTTTCAACGCTCCATCTCCCTTAATCCCAATTATGCACGAGCATGGGTTAATCTTGGCAATGTGTTTAAGCAAAAAGGAGATTTAACCAAGTCTCTCAATGCCTATAAAAAGGCACTCGCTCTTGACCCTAATGATGCGAATATTTGGTATCATTTGGGATTAGCGCATTATGATCAAGATGATTTAGAGAAAGCTGAGCACAGTTATCAAAATGGCCTGCTTCATCAGTCTTCACATTTAGGTTGCCTGATTAATCTAGGCGTTTTGATGAGTAACAAAGGCCGCTTTGATGAGGCATTGGAGCATCTTAAAAAAAGCCTTGCGCTGTCGCCACAAGATCCCAATATCCATAACAATATCGCAATCACATTAAAGCGCGCCAAAAATGCTGATCTGGCTGATGAGCATTATCGCAAGGCCTTAGCCTTGGCGCCAAACCGGGTGGATATTATCATAAACCGTTGTGAATTGCTGGAACAACATAATCGGCTTTATACTCTGGATCAGTTTCTTGATATTGTTTCAGAACGGAATATCACCGCGCCGGATTTGTCCTATTTTCATGCTTTGAATAGTTTTCGCCAGAATGATATAGCAACTTCTCAAGCGTGGCTTGATCAAATTTCCCCTGATGCCATCAATCCTTCGCGTGTGTTAGCGTTTTATGAACTTTGCGGTAAATGCCTTGATTATCGCAACGCTCCAAAAGACGCCATGGAAATGTTTGATGCCATGAACGCCCTTAGCCGCGCTGATCATAAAGCTATGATCCGCAAAGGTGATGATTATCTGGAACGGACAATGGCAAGAGCAGAGGACATAATCACCCTCAACACCACCCAAAAATGGACAAATACCGCCAAGGACACCAACTCACAGCCTATTTTTATTGTCGGCTTTATTCGTTCCGGCACGACCTTGCTTGATACCATCTTATCTGGACATCCTGATATTCATGTTGTTGAGGAAAAAGGATTTGTGGAAGCGATGCGCAACCAGATCGGAATAGATAAAACCATCTCGTTTATCGAACAGTTGGATCAGCAAATGGTCGCATCATTACAAAACACTTATGAGGAAGGGATCGCGCTTTATACCCCTAATCCAAAGCCGCGAGCCATGATTGACCGCTTGCCCCTTAATCTTGTTGAGGTCCCCCTGATCGCAAAAGTCTTTCCAAAAGCACGGTTTATTTTTTGCTTACGTCATCCCATGGATACGGTGCTTAGCGGATATATGCAAAACTTTCGGCTTAACGCCGCGATGGCGGCGATGACGCAAATCAAAACTGCGGCTATGTTATATGACGCCATGATGACCATTTGGCAGAATAGCGTTGAGCGCTATCAGCTTGATCATATCAACATCAAATACGAAGATTTGATTGAAGATCGGGAAACTGTGCTGAGATCACTTCTGTCATATCTTGATTTGCCTTGGCATGATGGGGTGTTGGAACATTCGAAATCGGCAGAAGCAAAAAAGGTGATCACCACACCTAGCTATCGCCAGGTTGTTCAGCCCATTTATACCAGAGCCATATACCGCTGGCGCCGCTATCAGCCTTTTTTAAGAGACGCCGAAGACTTGCTAGCCCCGTGGGTTAGAGCTTTTGGCTATTCTTCTGAGGGCAACTAGCATCACTTTGTTGATCCGATATTCTTGTTAATCACCATCATAATTATATATAAG
>JALRFL010000211.1 GCA_023259875.1 Alphaproteobacteria bacterium | reverse complement strand
TCGGCCATATGCAGGACACGTTCAACCTCACCGCCGAAATCAGCGTGGCCCGGCGTGTCGATGATGTTGATGCGCACGTCTTGCCCTGAAGTATCCTTGCACGCGATCGAGGTCGGCTTGGCCAAAATCGTGATCCCACGTTCTTTTTCCAGATCACCGCTATCCATGAGCCGTTCCGACACCTGCTGGTTGTCGCGGAACATGCCCGATTGTTTCATGATGCTGTCGATCAGTGTGGTTTTGCCGTGGTCAACATGGGCAATAATGGCGATATTCCGCAATTCTTCAGACATTTTGATATCCTGACAATGTGTTCAGCAATCCCATGATCGGGATTCTGCCCCATAGCTACTGTGAAAAGGCAAGAAAGCAAAGAAAATTTTGCGATCTGATCAAAAAACCCCAGATTTTGGGAATAGCTGTGATACCATACAAGGCCACCTCTTTCTGTCATTCCTGATTTGTGTCATGGTTGAAAGACAAATCATTTTTCTAAAACTTTGAGGGAATTATGTCTTTACTCACGGCGCAAGATTGGTCTTTTCCAGTTCCTATCCGTTATGGCCCAAATCGTATCAGGGAGATTGCTGAGATTTGCCATCAGCAAGGGATATCTAGCCCCCTTATTGTAACGGATCAAGGTAGCGCAAACCTGCCTTTTGTCGCCGCCATGCAAAATGACCTGACAGGGGCAGGAATGTCACCGGGGTTATTTGCTGGCATTTCGCCTAATCCGCGTGACAAAGACATTATCAGAGGCAGAGAGGTTTTTCGTAACGGCGGCCATGATGGCGTCATTGCCCTTGGTGGTGGCAGTGGCATGGATGGGGGTAAAGCGATTTCGCTTTTGGCGCATAATGCGGTTGATATTTGGGCTTTTGAATATGAAAAGCCGCCTATCGAACAAAAGGATTATGTGGCCTTTCCGCCATTGATTTGTGTGCCAACTACGGCAGGGACAGGGGCGGAAACCGAAAGCACGGCAATGGTAACGGATACCGAAAAAATGATGAAATGGTGCATTTGGCATCCACATCAGAAACCAGCATCGGTTATCCTTGATCCTGTGCTGACGGTGGGATTGCCTAGGCATCTGACCGCGTGGACAGGGGTTGATGCGTTGGTTCATGCCATAGAAGCCTATGTGGTTGAGAGTTTTCACCCCTTATGTGATGGCGCCGCGCTAGAGGCTTTGCGCTTAATTTATCGCCATTTGCCCGTTGTGGTTGATCAGCCAGATGATCTAGAAGCGCGCGGGGCATTGCTGGTAGGATCGTGCCTAGCAGGGGTGTCGTTTATCAAGGGGCTTGGTCTTGTTCATGCTATCTCACATATGGTTGGGGCGGAAAATGATACTCATCACGGCTTAACTAATGCTGTGCTTTTGCCATCGGTCATGCGCTTTAATGCCTCTGCTATCGGTAAGAAAATCCCTGCCATGGCACAAGCTTGCGGTTTAGATGATCACAGTTTTGATGGCTTCTATCAGGCGGTATGCCGTCTTCTTGATCAGCTTGATATTCCGCAAGACCTCAAAGAATTGAAGGTGCCTGATAGTGGGTTTGATCGGCTGGCTCAAAAAGCGGTGCAGGATAGTGGTGCTTCGACCAACCCTCGATCAGCCACAGCGGATGAGATAGAAACTATTATTCGTGAAGCCTTTGACCATGGGCGGTGATAACACATTATGAGAACAGGAAAAGATCAGCCAAAGCCTCGGCGATATCTCTCCAGCAAAGCAAAAGCCAACAAAGCAAAAGGCCGTTCTGCGCCGCCATCTTTGTCGCATTTGCCTCCTTTAGCGGTGATGATTGATCGGCTTGGGGCACGAGGTGATGGCCTTGCCATCATTACGGATGACGCAGCTGAGGTAAGCGATCAGGGCAATATCAGAGAACAACGGCTTTTTGTGCCTAATGCCCTGCCTGGCGAAGCCATGACCGTTCAACCACGCCGCCAATGGCCGCATGGCATCGAAGCCAAAATTCTTAACATTCAGTCCCCATCCCCATATCGCAAGACGCCTGACTGTGATGTGTCTTCAACCTGTGGGGGGTGTCAGTTTCAGCATATGGACTTGGCGTTTTATCAGGACTGGAAAGAACAGCAAGTCGCAGAGTTTCTGGCTATGGCAGGGATTGTCCCTCAGAAATGGCGGCCTCCTTTTCGGGCAACATCGCAAAGCCGTCGCCGCGCCCGATTTGCATGGCAAACCCGAAAGCAAAAGCTGGCGCTAGGGTTTCGTGGTCGTCACAGCCATGATATCAGCCCTTTGACAGGATGCGTGATTTTGCACCCTAAATTAATGCAAGGTTATCATCTGATGCGTGATCATCTTTTGCCTCTGCTGGCATCACAAAATGGCAGAGACAAAACCGGTGAGGTTGAGATTCTTCTCTGTGACAATGGGCTTGATGTTGTGTTGCGTCTTGATGCGCCGCTTAGCCGTGCGGAAATGACCGCCTTAATCGCCGCCACGGGGTCGGATGCGGCCACGTCAATCGCTAGGCTTTCGCTTGTGCTTCATGATGATGAACCTGAATTGGTGTTTCAGCATGACACGCCAGTGATCGCATGGCCAATGCCTGATGGGGCTAGCCGTGATCATTTACCCTTCGCGCCGCCTGCAGGTGGGTTTATGCAATCGGTAGCGGAGGCAGAGACCATCATGCGCCAAGATTGCTTTGATGCGCTAAAGGGCATGGCTAAAGTGGTTGATTTGTTTTCAGGCGCAGGGTCACTTGGCCTACCCCTTGCCTTTGCCACGCCCCCACCAAAACAGATCGCGGCCTATGATGTTAGCGCGCCTGCCATTTCCGCGCTTCAGGCCATGATCAGAACCGCGGCACCAGATTTGCCGCTTCACCTGAAAGCAAAGGCGCGAAACCTGTTTTCTGATCCTCTTTCGCTATCAGAACTAAGAGCGTTTGATGGGGCTATTATTGATCCCCCGCGCAGTGGCGCAGGACGGCAAATGCCCTTGCTGGCGGCAAGTGGGATAAAGCGATTGGTCATGGTGTCTTGTGATATGAAAAGCTTTGCCAAGGATGCCGAAATGCTTATCCGTGCAGGATATCAATGCCGTTGGGCGCGTCATGTTGATCAATTCTTGCTCACGCCGCATTCAGAACTCGTTGCTTGTTTTGAAAAGTGATTAAGGGGGTGCGTTTTTAGCGCGTGTTTATGCGGTCGAGTTAGGGCTGTGATGCGTTCACGCTATCCTCACCCATATCATCCGTTGGGTTGAGCAAGCCGCGCTTTGTCAGAGGCCAGAGAAAGGCCATAAAACTTAGGGTAATGATGGGAAAGACAAAAACCTTTATCATCATCCAATTGGTTTCACTTAACCACCGCCACGCCATTTCGTTCGCCGCCGCCATAAGCAGAAAAAACCATCCCCATCTGAGGCTTAATGATCGCCATGTCGCCTCAGTTAATTGAAATTGCGCAGAAAAAAACCGTTTCATGACTGGCGTTTTTCCTGTGTGGCCAAAAATTAAAATGACCCCAAAAAACAAATTGCTAACACTTGGCTGAACCTTAATGAATAGGGTTTCCTTCAAAACCATGGCCAAGATAAGAAATACCAATGAAAACAAAATGGAAATAATAATAAATCCAGAAACGCGGTTTTCACGATACCAAGTGATGAGAAAAATAAGAATGCCAGCCGTCACCGAGAGGGTCGCCGCCAAGTAAAGGCCAGACAGATTAAAGCCAACAAAAAACAGAATAAGAGGAATAAGCTCAGCCAAAAACGAAAGCCATTTGATCGGATATGTTTTCATCACTGCGGATATGACCAATTTGATAATGGCTTTTGAAGGTTGCTCAAGAAATTCAGGCGACCATATATCAACTGGCTGGGAATGAAAACCTGTTTTCGTGATAATTAAGTTTTCCTTAATGTGTCATCATAATCGTTAAGGCTAGGCATCTTTAGGGGCGTTTCTTGGCTAATTCCGCTAAGGCGTTTGACATAGGCGGTAAGTATTTCGCCGCGCGCATCATCCGAAAGATAGGGAACATGAAAACCAAAAAAGGGTGTCAGCACATCCATCCCAACATAACCAAGCGTGCCTTGCAAGATAGGTTTCAGCAAGGTTTCGATTTCCCCATGAATCCCGTCATGGGCAAACATATCATCACGGCCACCAAGCGTGCAGGTCAGCAACGCCTTTTTGCCCTTAAGCGGCCCATGATCATAAAGCCGCTTGCCGCCATAAGTCACCCCGGATAGCAAGACCCGATCAAACCAGCCTTTAAGGATAGCAGGAACAGAAAACCAGTATAACGGAAAGTTTAGGATCAGCAGATCAGCCGCCAATAATTTTTCGACCTCTGCCATGATATCGGGTGCAAGGGTCTGTGATGCCCAGCCTTTGCGTTGCTCTAACGCATAAGTCAAATAATCTGGATTGTCGCGCGATTGAAAATCTGTGGCTGAGGCCACCGGGTTCCATGACATGGCATAAAGATCACTTATGGTAATGTGGTGCCCTTGCTGGCCAAGCGTTGATGCCGCGGTTTCTGCCATGGCTGAACAAAAGGATTGCGGTTCATGATGCGCATGAATGATCAGAACATTCATATTTCCCTCATTGGGCTGGTGATTGGTTCTAGCATCTTAGGATAAACCCATGCCGAACAGAAACCCAAAAGATCTTAACCAAGCTGTCGGGAAAATAGGGGGCTAGAAGCGGTCACAAGTCGCAGTGATAACCTTAAGATTTTCGCCAAATATATCGGCATAATAAAAATTCGGGCTGATAAATTTAAACACCGAGTCATAGTCTCCACCATAAAACTCATCAGCGTTGATATATTGGTAAACATTAATAAAGGAGTTTTCAAAATAACCGTCACTGCCGAAAACAATCTTTTCTGGTGTGGTCTTAAACTTAAACGGGTAAAGTTCAATTTTCTGCATATCATGTTGTTTGATATCCATATTTTCCTTCATCGTACAATAATAAACACTGTCTTGTGCCCATAAGACGGATGATGAAAAACTAAATAAAACCGCGATGACGGCACTTGCCAGACGCGAAACAAATAAAACTCGCATGAAAACTCTCTCACTCATTATATTATTATTATATAATGTATAAAATGTAATGACATGGCAAGCCCATCGGTCGTGCATAGGCTGATAGGTTCAGATTTTCCTAGTTTAAGATTTCAATCAAAAGAAATATCATTTATGGGTAATATATTAATAAATCATGTAATGACTTTTAAGGACTTGATTAATGAACCCGTTTGAATTTTCCATTCTTCCGTTTAAGCGCTATTTTGATTTTAGTGGGCGGTCTTCACGAAGTGAGCTTTGGTGGTTTTTTCTGCTGACTACTCTGAGCGGTTTTTTGCTTCAAATGATATCGGTTGCCACTTTTAACCCTTGGTCCTACAGCAGTTTCCGATTTATAGATCTCATTATTTTGATTTGGACCCTATTCACAATAATACCACAAATATCTGTTCAAGTTCGCAGACTCCATGACCTTAACCGTACGGGTCTGTGGTTACTGTTATTTTATGGCCTTTATGTGCTTGGGATTATTATCATTATGTTTGGGGTGTTTCTTGCCGAAATGGGGGAGTTTGGCGGCTTTGGGTTAATGCTTATCCTGTCGCTTGTGATTTTGATTGGTGTTCCGATCTGGCAAATTGTTTGGTATTGCTTTCCGCCGGTTGATCCAGAAAACCGCTTTGGCCCAAATCCATTGCTGATGTCTGCCTCTAGCCCTTCATCTCCTGCCTCAGCCACCCCTCAACCTAAGGCAACACGCGTTTCTCAAAACCCTGTGCTGTCTGCCCCTCTTGCATCTGAAACCACTTCTTCGGCTTCGGTCAATGATCGGCTTAGAGACCTGAATAAGATGTATGAAGATGGCTTGATTGATGAAAAAGAATTCAAAAGCAAAAAGAAAAAATTGCTGGATGAATTGTAAAATTGAGGATCATTGATCCTCACCTGACGCGATCAAGAAAATCCATTGCGGCCGGGGAAATCCCCGGCCAATTTGCGCGCTTGGGGCATTTTGAGCCAAAGCCGGAGTTTCTTTCGCCGCAAATTGTGATCCTCATGATCTTCAAACGCGGTGCGTGAATGCAACACCGCATAATTATTGGCAAATTGAATATCCCCTTTTTCCATCATCATATCAACACGCATATCTGGCCGCATCATAATGTTATCAAACACATCCAGCGCCTCGGTTTCGATGCGCGATAATGGGATTCCCATTTGCTCATACCCCAGTTCAATATACTGGCGCAGATAGCGGCAACTTAACTTCCCTTCGTGAAAGCTGAAAATCGGCGACATGTTGTCGGCTCCAAGATGCGCATAACAAAACGGGCGATAATATACCCCAAGCAGCTCAGGCTGTTCTTCGAGGATTGCGTTATAAATTGCGGCGGCGCTGACCAGACTGCTCATGCCGCCTTGCTTGGCTTTTCGGATACATAACAATCCAACAACATCCGAAGGATCGGTATGATAAGGCAGATAAAGATTGGTTTCATAAACACGCGTGTCTTTTTTGGTGATATCCCCAACATTCATTACTAACCCCAAAAGATCACCCTTTGGGTTCTGCTTTACCGGTTCACCCATATAAAGCCCGATAGCAAAATACACCTGATTGATTTGCTCATCGTTATAGTCATCAAGCGGAAGGCCGCGAAGCAACGCAAAACCGCGCCCTTGTTCCAAATCCTTGGTGATGGCATCTAGGGTCTTTGCCAATGGGCCGATAGAAATATCATCACGCGTGATTTGCGGAAACGCCAACTGGCTGGCTTCGAACTTTGCCAGCATCGCGGCAAGACCATCGCGTTCCGCGTCCGTTATGGTATAAGTCCAGCTCTGGTCATTGGCAATATCCGCCCCCTTCCATACCGAAGGCCCAGTGATTTTACTGGTTTTCATCATGCTCATGACCGCAAACTCCTTACCACATTGATCTTAGATGACTGGTGCAAATCCTAGCATTAATGCCAAGAGCATTGAAGGGGCAAAACGCTAAACGCGGAAAAGGCATAGCCTATGATCTATTGGCGAGGGGGGCGTGACTAGAGCCATTTCTTTGCGTTGACAAAACCGACATTTAATCCTATTCGCAAGAGGCTATATGCGCATGTTTAGGGCAATTGTTTTCAGTGTCTGTTCGCTAACTATCAATGTCGCATTAGGGTCAGAGTTATGACGCAAATCAAGTTTCAAGATGTGTTTCGCGATGCGGTGCAATCGTTGTTTGGCACAAACCCCTCTGCAAGAGAAATGATTGATGCTTATCCCACCGCGCATCTGACGGGCACCGCATCCATGCAAACAGGTGGCGGAACCTTTTTTGATATCTTTGCCAAAAAAGGACGCAAGGAATGGGACGAAGTCGAAACGCTCATCACCCATTTTAAGACATTAGGGGTCAAGCAATCTGCCCTGATCAGGGGGGATTTTCTCTTTGGATATGAACCGCAACCCTATGATGTGATTAAGGCCATGGTGTTTGAGCTTGCCGCCATGGGAATAAATATTCTGCAAAACTTTCATGGTATGAATGACGCAAGATGCCTGATCGGGGTAGCAAAAGCGGTCCGCGAGGCACAAGCGGCAGGGCATGATATTCTTGCCCAAGGCACCATCTGCATTGAAGACAATCCGAATATTACCGTTGATGGCTGTATTGATTTTGCCCATGAACTGATAGCAATGGGGCATCAGGGGTTTTATCTCAAATCCGCTAGCGGGCGGCTTTGGCCAGAGTTTGTTTATGAATTGGCCTCGGCCTTATATCAGCATTTTCCAGATCAAGATTTGACCATTCACGCCCATTCCACCTATGGCGAGGCACCGGCCTGTTATATGGCGGCGGCGCTGGCCGCGGTTGAGCATGGCAAAGATATCACCATGGATGTTCAGCATCCTGCGCTTGCTGGATCAACCGCTCAGCCCAGCATGAACAAAATGGTCGGGCTTATCAAAAATCATCCTGACCCAAGGATCAAATCCAGCGCGCCTGAGCTTAATATCAAAGCCATTAAGGCCAGTATGTTTTCGCTTTATGGGTTGCGCTTTCGCTATCGGGAATATGAATCCTCTTACCATCCCAAACTCGTTGATGCCATGTATCTGGCGCGAACCCCCGGGGGGGCATCCGCAACCTTAAAATCCGTGCCGGGATTGGTTGAGACATTGGGGCGGTTATTAGGAAGCCCGGAAAAGCACGCGGCATGGGATCACATTCAGACAGAGATTTACAAAATGCAGGCCGAGATCCTTGCCGATTTAGGGCAACCCACGCAAGTGACGCCCTATGCCGCAAACACAACTGGTCAGGCGGCGTTATCGCTTTGGCATCATCTGGAAGGGCGCGATAAATACCATGCCTTGTTCCCCGGAATTGCAGATTATCTTGTGGGGCGCCATGGTAAAGTGCCGGCGCAGGCAAATCCTGAATTGGTCAAAAAAGCGTTGGCACAGCTTCGGCTTGACGAAAGAGAGACTTATGTGGTGTCAACCGATCGGCCTGATGGCCTGCCTGCGGCAGAAGCTATCTTAAAAAAGGCCGGGCTGGAGCAGCCAAGCCAGCGCGAATGTATATCTGCCGCGTTATTACGAAACTCTGGCCAGTTTCAAGCGATTGACCATATTTTGGCTTGCCGCCAAGATACCAATATCCCTCAAGAAAAGCCTGAACTGCCGTTTTATGCGCGTGCGCCACGGCCGATGCCGCGCCCTGATGGCACGGGGTTTAATCGGGATGTGCGTGATGCGGTTAACCTTGTTGGCGGCTATTCAAAATTGCAAGAGATCGCCGAACGGGCCTTGCATCTGAAACAGTTGGTGGATCGGCATTATATCTTTCCCGAAGGCGAGGAAAATATCGAAAAAGAATGGTATGATTCCAATATCCATAAACTGGCGGATGTGCTGGATGGAATTCCCATCATGCTTGGTGCTGCTAATTTTTCTTATGGCCAGAAAATGATGATGCTTCAACATGACAATCCTAACAGTATTCATCTGGCGATTAAGGACGCTGTCGATCATAAAGCCGAAGGGCTTTATGATTTCATGATTCATCAAATTTATTTGGTAAAAGCATCACAGATTGAACAAAAAGAGACGCGGCACGCGTGAACAGGGAAAATATCTTATCCTGATGTTGATGTTGCATCAGGGGGGTGATAAGATTTTGATGAGACTGTGACAAGTCTTTGTCTTGCCATTCTAATAATACCATTCTGATAATAAAGGTGAAAACTGATGCGAAAAATCTTCATGCTAACTTCTCTTTTGGTGATTGCCGCTTTCACTCCTGCTGTGGCAGGGGATGTTGACGCTGGCGAGAAAGTATTTAAGAAATGCAAAGCGTGTCATGTGGTTGATCAAGAAAAACATAAAGTAGGGCCGCATTTGGTTAATCTGTTTGGCCGGGCCGCCGGGTCTGTTGAAGATTACGGCAAATACTCCAATGCCTTAAAAGACAGTGGCATTGTCTGGAATGATGAGACCCTGAACGGGTTTCTGGAAAAGCCAAAGGCTTATGTCAAGGGCACCAAGATGGCCTTTGGCGGCCTCAATAAAGAAGAAGACCGCCTAAATGTCATTGCCTATCTCAAGAGCTTTTCACAATAACTGTAACTGCGCTCCTCTGTCGTCAATCCCCGATTGCGCATAACGCCAGCCTTGATTTTGGTGGCTGGTGTTAGAGCTGTTGGGATGTTTCGATCGCCTTCAATCCTAGCACACAGGGTTTATTCCTGTGGCTGGCTATGTGGGTTGAGGTATGATGAGATTGAATTGGTGCCCAGGAGAAAAGTTCGATGCCCTACTACAGGGCTTTTCTGAACCTGACTTTCAACAATATCAATAGTTTAGCAAAGCAGTACAAAAGGTAAAGCGCCTTTTTTTGGATAACAGTTTGGATTACAACCTAATTGCGAGAACCGAGTTCCGCGAACCACGTTTCACCATCCCCAGATAGCGGATAACGTATCATGCACGGGTTGTGCGACAACCTCGGACATCGAAGCGCATTAGAAGTACATAGGACGCAGGATCGAGCAGCTCGGACCTCGGTACTCGGGGTTACTGGGAGAGTCTGCAGATTGGGATTCAATATTCCTCAGGGGGTGGGGCCTAGATTGGGTCGGGCGTGGATCATCGGGTCGTGGTGCGAGGAGGGCAAGGCTACAATGCGCCTCCTAGTATATTTTCTAATGTTTCACTTTTCTTATTGTTAGAGGTAATGTCGAGTTCCTTCCATATATTATTAAGATGATTGATAATGACGTCATGAGCTCGGTCGCAGTCATTTTCAGAAATAGCATCTAACAGTTTTTTGTGTTCATCATCAGGGCAGCTTGAATGAGAAGAGGTCCCAAACATCCCAACAATTAAAGACGTTTTCGTTACTAATTCCTTGACTACATTTGTAATAATTGAGTTTCCAGATGCTTCTGCTAGTTTGACGTGGAATTCACCAGATAAACGAATTAATTGAATTCTCTCAGAATTTTCTCTTGCTTGATTTTCCTGTTGTATATGGTCATATAAATCATTCATATGGGCTTTTGAAATATTGCCTGTAAGTTTTCGAATAAGGCGGGGCTCAATCATAAGCCTTGCTTCAAATACTTCATTAGCTTCCTTCTGGTCAGGGCTTGCAACAAATGCCAGATCGGAAGAGCGT